>NZ_JCAHZJ010000016.1:0-1249 GCF_059489795.1 Nitrosospira sp. CT | reverse complement strand
CACCATACTTGGTCGAATTTGTCGCCAGTTCATAAAAAACGAGAGCGAGCGGAGTAACGATTCCACCATCGACAAACACCTCATCGCCATCGATGACGAAGTGTTTGTCTCCAGCACCCTCATAAGGCCGAAGCAGGGTAGCGACGAGCTCCTTTAGTGAAGTGAATCCTCCGCGGGCGCCCGACGACGTGCTCCTAGTGCGAACAAGACCATGCGCATGGTCTAATGCCGTGAGTCGGCTTCTCAGTGTGTCTGCCAGCGGTTTCATCTCGGGTTTGCCACGGACCGATAGGCTGATCAGCCCGTTGACGAGCGCGAACAGGTTCCTGATCCGATGATCGAGTTCGTTGGCCACAATCTCACGCTCGGCCGCGAGCTGCCTGAGTTGGTCAAGGATTTCATTTCTTGTCGCAGTGGTGGTGGAGATGATGAGCGGGCCCAGAGAGATAAGTGCAGCCCCCATGCTGATCGACAGCACCAGCGATTGATCCACATCCGACACGTCGATGTAGCCCAACGTTGTCGCCATGATCACCCAAGTGCAGAATACAAAGGTGAGCAAGGCCGTTAGGAACACGCGATAGGAAATTGCGCACCAGAGAAGGGCCGGTACAGGAAATACCAGAGCCGCCATTCCTCCGAAAAAGATCCCCGTGGCGGCGGAGAGAACCAACACAATAACCGGCGCTTGATCGTGAAGGGTCGGCTGCGGCAGTTGCCGCCGCCCCCATTTACGGCCTTCCGGGGAGGACAGGATTATCGGCAAAAAAGCCAGCTGGTTCAGAAGCTCGACGGAAAACCAGTACCGAAAAGAGCTTACTGCTACCGGATCATGGAATAAAGGACCGATCAGAATTGCGCCGACAACGCCGGCGAACATGGACGCGGCGCCCACTGCAAAGAGCAGGTAGAAAACCGAAGTCAGGCGCTGCAGACGCTGGTCGATCCGATCGACCCTGGATAGCAAGACATAGCCGATGATTACGACACCGAAATTATAGGCGGCTAGACCCGCGCCTGTCATAAGCCCGCAACCGATAACCGGGACCGCAATCGCGAAACCGGCAAGACAAGCGACCCAGCCCAAGGGACCGGCCAACGAAGGAAAACGCACGAGCATCCCGAGCATGAACGGGTTGGCGGGCCACATCAGCGACAAAATCTTGTTGTTCGCCGTAAGGGCGCCAAAAATGCAGAGTACCGAGTAAGTTCCACCCAAAATCAGAAAATAAAGCCAAGCCCAGCGTGG
>NZ_JCAHZJ010000015.1:0-1942 GCF_059489795.1 Nitrosospira sp. CT | reverse complement strand
TTGTTTCGTACCTTAGCGAACACAACGAGATTTTGACCTTCCATCCGGATTTATATGAATTCCCCAGAGCTTCAGCAAAAATCCTTCCTGCTCCTGTTAATTGTCATCTCCCTGGCATTCGGGTGGATATTGCTGCCTTTTTTCGGCGCAATATTCTGGAGCTCCGTTCTCGCCATAATATTTGTGCCGTTTTATCGCTGGTTGCTACAGCGTCTACACCAGCGGCAGAATCTTGCCGCGCTCACAACCTTATTGCTCTGCCTGATCATGGTGATTCTCCCGTTCACGCTCATCACCGCTTCACTGTTGCAGGAGGGGGTAGTCTTTTATCAAAGAATTCGCTCTGGGGAGCTGAACTTTGGCGCGTATTTCGAACAAGTCATAAGCGCGCTGCCGCCCTGGGTGGTCAAATTTCTCGATAACGCCGGGTTGGCCAGGATTTCCGAGCTAAAGGACACGTTGTCAAACATTGCCTTGCAGGGAAGCCAACGCTTCGCGGAGGAGGCGCTCCAAATGGGCCAGAATACATTTGAGTTCGTTGTCAGTTTTGGCATCATGTTATATCTGCTGTTTTTCTTGCTCCGGGACGGGACCCTTTTGTCTGCGAAAATTAAACAGGCAATTCCGCTACGCCCGGAGCATAAGCGGAATTTATTCGGTAAATTCACCACCGTGGTTCGTGCCACCGTAAAGGGCAATATCGCCGTGGCCGCGATACAAGGCACGCTAGGGGGAGTGATATTTTCATTCTTGGGTATACAAGGAGCGCTGCTGTGGGGCTTTGTGATGGCTTTCTTATCTTTATTGCCTGCTATTGGCGCTGCCCTTATCTGGGCACCGGTAGCGATCTATTTCCTGCTTACCGGGGCCATTTGGCAAGGAATAACTCTCATCGCCTTTGGTGTGCTTGTAATTGGAATGGTGGATAACGTTCTAAGGCCCATACTCGTCGGCCAGGATACCCGGATGCCCGACTATCTGGTACTTATCTCAACGCTCGGGGGTATGGCTCTTTTTGGCCTTAACGGTTTCGTCATCGGCCCCGTAATCGCAGCACTGTTCATTGCCGCTTGGGATCTCTTTTCTACAACACGGGAAATGCCCAACGATTAATGGCAAAATTATTCTAAACCAACAACAGCGCGTGAGTGATTAACGGTCGGCGGCGTAGGCTCTCCCGTACCAAGGGTAGTAACGGCTGCACATGTTGGGAAAAGATGGTGTTCGACGTGAGGGCTGAAGAGCTTAGCAGGATACGCGCTACCTGAAGACTCAAACTATTATTTCACAACAGCTGCCCAATTTTTTAGCAGCAAGACATTCCCTGATACGTTCGAGCTCTCTGTGGGTAGAGGGAAGGTCAGGCGGCATACCAGAGCACGGCGAAGTAATGGCATGTGGTGCCCGCCAAAACGAAGAGATGCCAAATCAGGTGAGCATACCGCAAGCGGGAATCGAGTGCGAAAAAAACTACTCCGACCGTGTAAGACAACCCTCCGGCAACCAACCAGAGCAAGCCAGGCGTTGGCATTTTGGCAATCAATGGATCCGCGGCAATCACAACCAGCCATCCCATTAATAGATAGAGACAGGTGGATAGAATGGGCGGGGAGGCTCCATAGAATACCTTCAGCACCACGCCGGCTGCAGCAAGAACCCATATAGTTGAAAGAAGAATCCAGCCCCATGCGCCATGAAGTACCCCTAGCGTGAATGGCGTATAGGTGCCAGCGATAAGAAGAAAGATCGCAGAATGCTCAAGGACCCGAAACACCTGCTTGGCGTTGCTCGTGGGCAACGCATGGTAGACGGTAGATGCAAGGTAAAGAAATATGGTCGTTGCGGAGAAGAGAGTCACACCAACAACAAACCCATCGTTTCCATGCCGTGCCGCCTGCGTGATGAGAAAGGGAGCTCCGATGAGTGCCGCGGCAAGACCAAT
>NZ_JCAHZJ010000014.1:0-2122 GCF_059489795.1 Nitrosospira sp. CT | reverse complement strand
ATCTTAAGCAGCCCGGCTCCTGCCTGATCAGGGCAGGGCCGGGGAAAAAGACTGGAACATGGCAACACGCAAACACCGGTCCGCCACCGTTACAGACGGCAAGGTGGATCGGTGTTTTTTTGCCATTCTTAATTTTCTCTATTAATTTCCCTATCAGCTCTCCAAGAGATCCGGAAGCCAATCCCTTAAAGCCATAGTATATAGCCGTTTAATTTCAATAATATCGATTGTAGATAGCGGAAAGTGGGAGAGATACTACAGAAGTAGAAGTGTGTTATTCATAAGACATTTGATACGAACGGCGGCAGGCTGTCCTAAAGGGAGGATGTTGCTACCTTATCCGCTTTCTCTCGCATGGAAAGGGAGTTGAGTGACATATCCGCGAAAGCATCGGCAATTCGTCGAACACCAGCTCGAATCTGATATTCGTTGAGGGAAGAAAAACCTAACACGAGCGTACGAGCGCTATAGCGACAGCCACCGTAATCATAGCCCGTACCCCCTCCGATCGAGTAGATTCTTACTCCATGACGTAACGCAATTGTCTGAAGCTGATCTGCGGGTGGGTAGTGATCAGGAAGATGCCACGCCAGATGCAGGCCACTCTCAAGCCCGCTAAGGCGGACTGCGCCAAAATGTTCCCGTAGTGCTTCCACGAGACAATCACGGCGCTTACCATACATATTTCGCATGCGTCTCAGATGGTTGCCGTAGGCGCCGCTGCGGATAAACTCGGCCATGGTCGCCTGATCCAGCCAGGCATGTCCATTATTAAGCAGAGCTTTCGCAGAACGAGCAGCAGGAATCAATGCTTTGGGCACCACCAGATAGCCTAGTCGTAGGCCTGCCCCCATGGATTTGGAGAATGTACCCAGGTACATGACACAACCATAATCATCCAGCCCCATGAGGGCTGTCAGGGGCGATCCGCGATATCGAAAATCTGAATCGTAATCGTCCTCTATAATGAATGCCCCGCAACGCCGTGCCCAATCCAGGAGCTTCAACCGACGCTCGATGGGCAAGGTGAAGCCCAGAGGAAATTGATGAGAAGGGGTGACAAATAAAAGTGCAACTCCCTCCTTTGGTAGTTGTTCAACGTCGAGCCCTGCCTCATCCACAGGCACGGGAATCAATTTTGCATAGTAACTCTCGAAAAGAGAAGTGGCCCCGTGGTAGCAGGGATTTTCCGTTGCAACCATTGTTCCCTCTTTTACAAGGAGGCGAGCAGCAAGATTTAATCCTTCCTGAGACCCAGCGGTAACGATTATCTGATCTGACGAAACGCTGATACCTCTCGCGACTCCAAGGTGGGCAGCGATGACTTCCCGTAGTTCCGATAGTCCACTGGGATCGCAACATTCCTCGAAGTGCATATTTGCAGACATGAATGTCTTATTTACAAAGCGGCGCCATATCTTATGGGGAAACAGGTCGAGACCAATGCGGTCTGGGCAAAAATCAAAATCGAGATGCTTAATATTATTGTTGGCGTGTATGTGGCCGATAAATGGAATTACTGGCCGTTTGACAAGCTCTTCGTCACCGGGAGAGGAGGAGGTCACCCTACGGGTGGCAGAAAGACAGGTTTCAGGAAGCTCAAGGTTTACATACGTTCCAATTGCCTTCCGGGCCTGAAGATAGCCCTCGGCAATCAAACGATCATAAACCAGCAAAACAGTATTACGGGAAATACCCAACTGTTCGGCAAGCACACGGCTTGCCGGGAGGAGTGTGCCGGGTTTTAGTTTACCTCCTAGGATAAGGTGGCGTAGCTGGTCAAAAATCTGGCCTTGCAGCGATTGACGGCTGTTGTGGTCGAGTTCAATGGGAATTGCCATATGTATTCATGGCGGCAGGTACGCGCGCTGGATTTCTGTTCCAGGTAAATTATCGATTCTGACATATTTTTATAACTAACGTAAGCCTACATACGATATCAGCCGCTCTCACTCATTTATGAGAGCGGCTGATTGCGGGCTACCTACATACGAAGCGAGTGCTTACTCCTCGTCTTCCTCTTCCTCGTCGTCATCCTTCTTTTCGGGCTTGAGCACCATCTTGCCCTGCTTGATGCTCTCGTTCAGGTCGGTTTCTGCAACCTCCTTGTGCACCAGGTTCT
>NZ_JCAHZJ010000013.1:0-44090 GCF_059489795.1 Nitrosospira sp. CT | reverse complement strand
ACCTTGTCCGGCAGGCCAAAGGAGCCGGAATTTTCCATTTTAGACCGGTACTGATTTCGGGGGCGGGTCAGGAGCCGGAATTTTCCATTTTAGACCGGTACTGATTTCGGGGGCGGGTCAAAAGGACACCAAGATGATACTGACCGTGGTAACACTAAGGGGGGAGTTGGCAAGACGACGCTCGGGGACAGTGACGCATCGGGAGATCGAGGTGCTTAGCCATGCGTATACCAAAGCTGTCGAGTGGGGATACGTTGCTCGGCACCCATTTAAAGGCGAGGTGCGACTACAAGGCGAGAAACCACGTACCCGATACGTGGAAGACTGGGAAATCGTCGAATGCCTGGCGCTTGAGTCACGGCAGAAGAAAGGTAGCGTGCATGCCATCCATGCCTATATGCGCCTGAAGCTCATGACTGGGATGGCCAGGAGCGATCTGCTGCGAATCACACCCGCCAACATCAGAGAGGATGGTATCCACATCCAGCGACACAAGACTGCAGGATCCACGGGCAAGCGCACCATTTACGAATGGACGCCGGAGCTGCGGACAGCGGTGGAAATGGCAAAACAGGCACGTCCAGTACTCTCACCGTACTTGTTCTGCAATCGGAAGGGAGAAGGCTATATCGATGAAGAAACCAGCCTGTGCCATGGCTGGGACAGCATGTGGGGACGCTTCATGGACCGTGTTCTGAAAGAAACGAAGGTGACCGAGCGCTTCACCGAGCGTGATTTGCGGGCCAAATGTGCCTCGGATGCAGAGTCCCTGGAGCATGCGCGGGCCCTGCTTTCGCACGCGGATGCCAGAACAACTGAGGCTATTTACCGTCGCAAACCAGAACGGGTCAAGCCATTAAGACGTCATAAAACCGGGGATTGAATAGGACAACTCGAATCTATAGGACAAAAAGAAAATGCGGTCCTGTGAAGAACCGCATGAATTGGCGCGCCCGGCAGGATTCGAACCCACTACCCCTTGGTTCTTAGCAAGTTAAATTGAGTCAAATTGATAAACGACTTTGGACACTAATGGACTTGCTAGAACCAATATCTCCTTTATTTTCCGTTTGTTAAATATCCGTTTTAGGGATATAGTTCGTCCAGTACGGTGCGAAGAAATTCGATAAAAGCCGTTTTTTGGTTTACCCATGGGTTTACCCATGAGAAATTAATGGACAAGCATGACAAAATATCCGAGAGGCAAAAAAGGTAGCAAGTGGACAGTTAAAGAACTGGATGCGGTGAAGGCGGAATGGAAAGGCGACACATTAAATGATGGTGGTGGGCTATCTGGCGAAGTTCGTGTTAATTCCGGGAGTGTTTCTATTGTTTTTCGCTACGCTTTCAAGTGGCAAGGAAAAGTGGCCTGGCATTATTGTGGCACTTACCCCACTATTGATATGGCAATCATTCGCGAAGAACGCGATAAAGCACGTGATTTAGTTAAGTCTGGAGTTGACCCCCGAGCCCACAAAATCGCACTCAAAATCGAAGCTCAAGCCGCTATTCTGGAAGTCATTCGTGCCGAGGAGCAAAAACGCGCTGAAACCCTCACCTTCAGTGATCTGTACGCTATCTGGATTAGAGACGGAGTGAGCCGTAGCGACGGCAATAAATATATTAGGCAATCATTTGGCAAGCATGCCATTCCAGTACTAGACAGCATCGAGGTACGACATTTAACCGAAAATCATTTGCGTGATGTTTATCGGCGCATCATTGCTGCTGGAAAGACAGCAACAGCGGTCGAGTTATCGAAAGACATTGGGCAAATGTTGCGGTGGGCGGAAAAGCGCAAGCCTTGGCGCGCCTTACTGATCGACGGCAATCCTTCAGAGTTGGTGGACATCAAACAACTTGTCCCGAAGGGCTACACCAAAGAGCGGAAACGGGTGCTAAGCATTGAAGAAATCGTTAAACTGAAAAGGATATTCGATGGGAAAGAGCAAAACTATGCGGAAGCTTCTCAAAAATATGTCGCCGAACACCGTTTGAAGAAAGAATCGCAAATTGCGCTTTGGTTGTGCCTGGGAACTCTTTGTCGTATTGGCGAACTGCTGAAGACTGAATGGAAGCATGTCAACTTTGAGCAGCGAACATGGTTTATTCCGGCAGCAAATACCAAAGGGGAACACGGTAGAAAACGCGACCAGCTTGTTTACCTATCCGACTTTACACTTGATCGATTCAAACAACTACATGCTCTAACGGGGCACAGCAATTGGGCGTTTCCCGCTCGCAACAAAGAGGGGCATGTATGCGAAAAAACTGTCAGTAAGCAGGTGGGTGATAGGCAGGTAAAATTCAAGCAACGCAGCCGCAAACTGCAAGGTCGAGTTGAAAACAACGGCCTCGTGCTCGGTGATGAAGAATGGACACCTCACGATTTGCGAAGAACGGGGTCAACCATGATGCAAAAACTCAAAATCAACCGCGACATTATTAACCTCTGCCAGAATCATGTAATTGGCTCGAAAGTTGACCGGGTTTATTTGCTTGACGAATATGCTGATGAAAAATGTGAGGCATGGGAAAAGTTGGGCAATAGATTGGAAGCAATCCTAAGGTGCGATGAACACGAAGTATGGATTTAAAAACAAGTTTTACCCGTATTTTTTCCCGTTTTACTTGTAGCTGGGCCTAGCTGGGTTAAGTGAATGAAACTATTCAAGACGCCGTCCACTCGATAGTGCCGGTAGCTCTCGTAGAGAGAAGCATCAGTAAAGCCGAGCATCTCCTCTGGTTCCATCTCTCAACAGGTTGTCCAACGCTCTTCATTACAGACAGCCTATCTCTCATTTTGCTAGGTCAACAGGATGAAGCGCGACACGTGGCACCGACCACGAGTTATCACCCAACATCTGGCTCAGTTTGAGCCGAACCCAACCGGTAACATCAAGTTATCTACTGAAGATAGACGGGCACGTGACATCACGCGAAGTGAATGATCCTTCCTTACGTGTGGGTAGAATATTACCCGGTCCGGGTCAATTTGGACCTATGTCTACGACATGAAAGCATAGATTCCATTGAAAGGCCTCCCACCATTGCTTCCCCTTGTTTAACAATGTTTACCGGCGCACGTCCTTCCTCTGAGCCTTTTCTCTCTTCCCGGGTAGAAAACGACCCGGGGGTCCCCTAACAGTTAATTAAAAGTTTTTGGAATCAAGCGCTTTTTCAATGTCCTCATTAGGCACAAATCTTGCAAAGCAATAGAGGGGGAAGCCAGAATGAAAGCTGTGGCGGAGGCAGGAATGCTGCATCAATTGCATTTAAGCCTTCGACTACTGAAGCCCTCCCTCACTGTACGTGGCTTCTGAAAAAACACACTCCTGCTGGTACGATGTAATCTAGTCTAAGAATGCCTCAGGAGGGACTAAGAATAATTTCAGATAAACAATTCAAACATGGAAATTATCATTTTGACTCCTATACGGCTATTTGGTGATGGGTTGGTCGCCTCCTTGTGCCGATTTCCTGAAATGTCGGTCCGCGCCGTGCTTCACAATCTTGTAAGCCTACGCCTGACTTTAAACACGGCGGCAGTAGACTTGGTACTGGTAGACGCGACACAAGGCATTAATTTCTTCGATGTTCGCACTCTTGCAGAGGAGTGGCCGTATGTGCCTCTGGTTGCGTTGGGAATTCCCGAGTATGAGCAAGAGGTCATCAGATGCGGCCGCGCTGGTTTTGCTGGCTATGTTGGGCGGGAAGCCACTGTTAATGACCTTCACCAAACTCTCTCCGATGTAGTCCAGGGGCGTCTTACCTGCTCTGCAGAGATATCCGGTCATCTTCTGCGTGCGTTATTTCACGTTCAGCAACAGGAATCCCAGCCATCAGAACTAGATTGCCAACTGACTCGGCGCGAGCGTGAGGTATTGCAACTTCTGGCACAAGGGTTGGCGAACAAGGAAATCGCGCGCACTCTTTCTTTAAGTGTGGCGACAGTTAAGCACCATGTCCATAACCTGTTGCGTAAGCTGAAGCTCGAACGCCGCACACAAGCAATGCGATTTTTTTCAGGTGCATCCTACACTGGATCCACCTCTGGAGGGACCCCATAAGTGAAGGAGACGGCGAAATGAAGAGTATCGATTCGAAATCGTCGGTGAGCCCTTGAGTGCCTTACTGTAAGGATTCGAGCTCCTGTTCTGCCTCCTTCAACTTTTAAGAAAATCCCTTAGCAGCCCAAATCTCGGTCGTGGTCAGGCACCTCATAACACTTATCTTGAATTGGTCGGCTGAGGGCATGAGAGATTTTGGAAAACTCGGCACTAACATCATATCGGCGAAGAGCGGCGGAAGGGGATTTCCCAAGTGCTGCAACGTCACCATGTAGAGAACTAATGGGACGCTGGACTCGGCTTCATTCCTGGTGTCTCACGAGCTACGCCCCCCATCAGGTCCTAGATCCTTGTTTCGTAAATTCCTCGTGCAGGCTTCAATCGTTTTCCATTCGTGCGAACGGGACTGACTTGATACGCTCGGAAAACTACATGACAACTACATGTCGCCCCTGACGAAATTCCCTGCCCTCCCTGTGGCCCTGAAAACCTGAATTCTTGCTGTAGCTTTGTTGAGATTCATCATACCACTGCCCATTCCTAATCCCCACACTTGCAGAAGGTGTTTGGCTCAAACTTTGGTATTAGATCTACTTCAACCTCAGGATTTAAATCCTTTTCGATTCTTATGGTCCATAGATAGCGGTGGATCACTGTGCAATAAATATATTGAAGAAGGACCCATTCTTTGCGCTACAAGCTTACCGCGATTGCAAGTTAAGTCCTTGCTTGAACCCACTGTGTTAGTTGCTACGCGTGGAGGGGTGTCGCCTCCGGGGTTCGATTGTGAGCTGGAGTACTAGTGGCGCTGCTCAACACACTCAGGAGCACGAGACGATGGCAGATGAACAGAACCAAACGCAAGGCCAGCAACTTCCTTATGAAGGACGAGAAAGCGAGCAATCCTGTAACCCCACGCCGCCAATACCTCCCGTTACCGAGCCACCCAATGGGAAATGTAAGGAATTGCCCCCAGCTCCCGATACACCATGCCTTCCTCCTCCCAAGACCTGTCCCCAACGTTGTGACTGTCCTCCTCGGCCATCGAGCACCTCCGCCTCCACCTGCTTTGATGAATTGATAAGGGACCAGGAATGGCTGTTGGCTGAGGCGGAGCGCGCGAAAAACTTCAAAACAGATCTGGAGGATATCCAGAAAAAAGTAGTTGTCGCTCAGCAAGAGTATACCGTTGAGAAGCGCGAATCCTTAGTCGGAAAATGGAGGAGCGCTGATGAGCGGATTATGAAATTAGTTAATAAGCTTGTTTGTAATGTCCCATGCTGGGAATGCCTGATTGAGTGCAGGCTTTGTCCTCTTCTCTATTCTATTCAGGAGCTCGAGGATAGGTTGAACGGTACTGGCACCCTCACAACCGAGATCTACTCGCTGTATGACCTGCGCAACTGGCAAGAGCGTAATGTGGCGGCGAGGAAAGAGGTCTTGGATCGCATTAAGGCAGTGCTGGCAGCGTGGGAGAAACCTGCTCAGGCGCTTCAGAAGGTGCTTGAGGAGAACGATGCGGACATTAAAAACATAGACATGATCATGACAAGTGATCCGGCCAAAGCACTTTACGACCTGTTTACGCGGCTTCTGCCAAAGCATTGGGCAATAAGGCCTCGCAACGTGAAATCACAGATCGATAAGAAGTATGTGGATATTTGCAGTTGCTATGTTTCAGAGCCAGATGATTGTTGTGGTCCCGATGTTGGTCGACCCACCGTTCTCGGGCAAATCATCGGCCCCAAGCCTTATTTGGTCGAAGTAGATAAACTTTTTGAGGTCCTCTGCTGTTTGACCATTGAGCGGTATAGTCCTGCAAAACGGGCTCTAACCCAGGCAGAGGTTGAGCTTCAGCAGACGGTGAACGACATTAGCAAAGCGCAGAAGGATATCGAAAGCAAAAAAAATTCGCTGGCGACTGATTTTAAGCTTAGCCTTGAGGTTCCGCTTGATTGCGAAAACTACACGCCAAAAGATGGGGATGGAACGCGGAGTCCGCCTCCGCAAATAGATCGTTCCGCGCCGCAGGTCAGGGACGAGCGCCTCGCTCCCGAAGGGGTACCGGGGATGTCGAATGCTTAAAGAGCTTCAAACAACAACACTTTTGATCGGCCCAGCCATTCCGGCACCAAGCCTCCCAGCCAGTTATCGACACTCTGGGCGGAGTGGAGGTGATGGTCCATCGCTGGATAGGCCAGGGGATTTCAATTGGCCTTTAGGGTGTGGGAAAAAAATCTCTCATCAATCGCACTCTCTTGCGGGCGAGGTATTCGACCCAAAGATTCGCGTCATCATCGTCGCGATACTCGATGGCCTGCCCAATGTGCTGACGGATGGGCAATCACACCGCAGCCCATCGCTGCCAGCAAGCGAATCGGGTCAGTCTACGCTGACGATCAAAGGCGAAGATATAAACCTGGTGATGGACCTGGAACATCATCGTAAGTGCTATCCAGCAATGCCTTCTGACGTGAGGGTATGTCTGATCCTGCTCAAGTACTTTCTCTACGGCCCGATTCCGCTGGTCAGTCACCCGGTATTCGTGGACGTGGATATGCCCACCGCGAGAATCCCAGTGCAATCAGGTCCCTGACCTCCAATACATCAAACTAATTGGCCGAGGACCAGAATGGACATTCCGCAACGTTTTTCCTCATGGCTGGCTAGTTTTGGGAGAACAATCTACTCACTCAGGCTAAAATCATTCAGCATTTATCGTTTAAGAAGTATTCAAAGGGGTTAAACGATGAGGGGGTTAAACGATGAGCGTCCAGGAGTTAATCGGTCACAGCAGCAGCCATCTGGCGATTCTAGAAAAACTCAATAAAATCGCGCCTACTGATGCAGAAGTTCTAATAACCGGCCCTACTGGTGTTGGCAAGGAGCTTTACGCCAAGTATATTCATGAGCATAGCAACCGCAAATCAAACCAATTTATTCCGATAAATTGCGGATGCTTATTAAATGAGCTTTTGCAAAACGAGCTGTTTGGTCATGTGGGAGGGGCTTTTACCAGTGCACGAGCACAGACAGAGGGCTTGGTCAAAGCAGCGGAGGGCGGCACGCTATTCTTTGATGAAGTGGATTCTTTAAGCATGCCATCCCAAATTATGTTATTGAGATTTCTTCAGGATAAGCAATATCGCCGAATGGGTGAAAATTACTTACGTCAAGCCAATATCCGCATTATCGCTGCCACAAATGCCAATTTAGAGGATGCCGTTGCTCAGAATCATTTTCGTAAAGATTTGTTTTTCCGCCTACGTGTTGCACCAATTCATATTCCACCATTATGTAGTAGACCGGAAGATATTATGGAGCTGCTTACGACATTCATCCAGCGGGCCGCAAAAAAATACAGTCTCCCCCCCATAACCTTTAACCATGTTGCGCTCGAACGATTAAAAACCTACGAATGGCCCGGCAATATCCGGGAACTTGAAAATTGTGTGAACTACCTTACTTGCCTGCAACTTCAGCGCGCAGTAGAACACAACGATCTGCCTTTGTTACAAGAAATTCATACAATAGACACTACAGGCGCTGAAACCAATTACGGACATCAGGCAACAATCTACGATATTAGCGAAAACTTTCAAACTACTAAAAAACAATTGATCTCTAACTTCGAGAAACAACGTATCCAAAAAGCTCTTGATGCAACCAGCGGCAATATCTCCGCCGCAGCACGTATGATTGGAAAAAACCGAAGAGCACTATTTGAACTCATACGGAAGCATGAAATTAATCCGGCTGATTATCGAATCTCACTGCCGCAAAGGAAAGATTGCGCGCAAGATTGATCACGATCAATGTTAATGTTCATGAACTGCAACCACAATTCGCATGCCAACATTGGTTGAGGAAGCAGATTGCAAATCTCTTTGTGCACAGACCCATTGTTTTTTACCGCCACAAACTATCAAGCCATCCTCGTCTAGCATCGTGTTTGTCCACTGTGCCAATTTACCGACAGCATCGCTGACTCCCCACGGGGAATAATCACTGCCAAAAGAGTTAGCGTTATTCCCCCAGGGAAATCGTCGCCCATCCGGACCCCGGGCAGCCATTTCCCACTCATCGACTGAAGGTAGCCTTACTTTAAGCCCAGTTTTATGGGATAAATTCTCACATATTTGCTGCGCCTCAAGGTATGAACAGGTAACTGGAACTTCCTGGTCATCGCTTGTCTTCCCGGAAGAATGGCAAAATAAACCAGTCCCAATAAAAAACCCTTTTTCTGGCATTTGTTGCCTTATTGGATTTTTAATGAACATTTTCGGCAATTGCTCCCCAAGCCAATGAGGTATTGGTGGAATCCATACCAGCGAAATGTCGTTGTATTCGAGTTTATATCTGCCATCATCTTCGGAGATGCCTTTTGGCAGCAGTTCTGGCATAGGATAATCAGCAGGCAAAGGGTTGCAAAACGCCGTAATAAAGAGAAAAGTGTGATCGTGATATGTAACAGGGAGCCCTAGAATACAACGGATAATATGCCTACGCATCGATTCACTGCTGTTAAGCGGTTGGACCGATTGCGGCGGCACAGGCTTGCCTTTCAAAATATCAATGACGCATTGTTTAACCGCAAGGAGCAGACGTCTTTCATCCTGATTGATTCCTTCGCTTATCTCCTTTGGCAATTCGATCGAAGCGATTAAATCAGCCAGGCTAACAGCATGTAAGCGCACTGCAACCAACATTGCCGTCACCCGGGTTTCCCAGTCATCATCTTCAAGGGCGGTGCGCAAGACCTTGATGATTTCCTCGTTGGCCTGCTTATAATCTTGTCCAAACCAGCGCAACATTTGGCGGCGCTCTCGCACATTGCCTAAATTCGGAAATAGAACTGAGCGGTCCGGCTTGCACTGCTGTTCGCTGGCAAGCTGCTCAACACCCAGTAGCACCAAGTGCTGTGACAAGCGGTGCTGTGCATCAGTAGCAGCACGGGCAACCATACTGTCTTGATGGGTCCGCAAGCGGTTGAGTTGGGGTAGCAATTCTATGGCATTCAATTCGACAGAGGCGAAGATTGCCAGCAATAGTTCGCGCACGTTGGCAGATGCCATCAAGTCTCTCAGGTCATCCTTCCGCAACGTTGGCAAGCACTTTGCAATATCCTGGCTGACGGTAAGAGTCTCCTTTCCCACGAAGGAAAGTACTCGGAGCTTCACCACTGGATTGAAACTATAGGATAAACGTACGTCGCTATCCGCCCGCGACCAGCTTGCCAGTTCCGGCTCATCTGGGATCAAGGGCTGCCGGGTGTTGCAGGTTAGGGGTTGCCAACGTAAATCTGCCAGACATTTGCTGATGACTTCGAAGTCGATTGCCGGCTGCAGAACCAACGATATCGCAGCACCCCTTTTCTCTCCCACAAAGGCTCCCGTTTGTTTAATCGCTGAGTTCGATCAAGTCACCCGCATCGTTGTAACAGAATACCTTAGCACCAATATCCAGCAACGGCCGTTTTTCTTGCCTTGCAGTGGCGCATTCAAGAAACACAACGCGTATTACCTCCACTTTTCGACCATCAGGCAACTCGCCGGCTTGCAGCAAGTCCCAGAGGTCAAAGATCTCCCAGCCGTTGATATGCTGGCCCGGTTCTAGGGCGCAAGTAAATTCGACCAATTTTTCTCCGGCCAGATAACCGACAATGCCTAGTGTGGCACTACCGGCGTGATATATTTCCCACTCTTCAGGTTCCACTTGGGGCAAATAATATTTTGTCAAACCGGGCTTCGCAGCGCGCGCCATCGCCCACTGGTGAGGCAGTATTCTGGCAAGATAATCCGGCCCCTCCAGGACATCAATTCCACGAACCAGGAAGTGCTGTTCACCTAGAGACTCGATAACATCCCAGCCCGCCTGCCAAAATGCTTCTGGGTTATCATAGGCATCACGAACCTGCTGCTCCGTGACCACGGTCACATGGCTGACGCTATGCACCAGGGGCACATCAGGGCTCGAACTCAAACCGCCATCGTCCCGAATTAGGGCGGCGTCTAACAAGTAACCCTGTTGCAACAAAAAGCGACAAACCTCAGTTGCTCTGGAGATAAACTCCAGCATTTCATCGTAGCGGGCTGAACCAATCTGTTTTCTTGTATCGAGATGATAACGATCCCCATGATCATGCCAAATCCCGAGTAGGACATCGCCTTCCATTTCGAATATGCCGTTTACAGGAGCGGGATTGGCTGGCGCATCTTTAGCAATGTTAGCAAGGACACTCAGTGCATCTTCTGCCGTGCCTGATTTTCGGGCTCCCTCAGAGGGTATGGACCACCGCTCAATAGCAGGCATACCGGCTTGGGTGAAAGCAGCGAAGAAGCGGTTCACCGCATCCTCAAATGATTGGGCGGTGATAATACAATCTAGAACAACCGAACTAGGGACAATGGCCATTGTTTCAACTTGAATTAAGTACTCTTAAATAGGGTCTCGAATTATAAACTTCAAGCGCCCACTCGTTTCATCGAAAGTTGCGACGAAAATATTTGGGTTAAGCTTCTTCGCACGGAGATGAACGACAGCATCTCGTGCGGCTTGGCTATCCTCAAAAATGTAAATCAAGCCGCGGCTATTTCCGTCTGTGGTTGTCAAATTACCCGCGTCGAGAAGATCAGAATAACGCTTTGCCTGATCCTGATCAAAGGCTTCCCGGCCTGCCTTGTCATCCACCAGATAGCGGCCCCTTTTTGGTCTGCCGGCGCCTATATCGCGGGTTACGTCCACGACGCCGTCGACAGTCTTGCCATTGGGGAGCTTGAGTGATTTGTGGGGGAGATGCGTAATAGCACTGAAGTCGCCTACTCTGGTAATTCCGGGGCCTAGCAGACGACGTCGGTATTCAGTGAATAGAGCACCCTTCGAAGCAGAATCCACATTCTGCATCTCTGCCATAAAACGCCGTAGGATAGTAAGTTGTTCAGCAGAACTGCGCAGCCCTGTAGGCTTGGCCGCCATGACAAAGTCTAGAATGCGGTGCCGAATCAGATGTCGGAATTCCCGATATTGGCCGCTGGAATAACCGCTCCCCAAACTGCGTAGCAGATTATCAACCGCATCCATCAGCTCCTTTTGATCGGCGACATTACCTAGTTCACGATGCAAGCTCTGCAACACATCCGACCAATGCCGGATCGGTCCAATATCTGCAGCTTTCCACCCTGTCGCAGTACGCTTGGAGATAATGTGTTCCAAGGCGCCAAAGCCCCTGCTGTTCGGATACTTGGCACCGAGACTGGAACGGAAGATGCCCCAATCCCATCTCCGGGTACGGTTCAGTTCCTCAGCTATGGTTTCCACGAGACGAACCGGAATGCCACGGCGGCCACGGGCGAACTCCCTAAGGGCTTCAATGGAGTTGTTCAGAGCTTTGGCGTCACTCTTTGAAACGCGGGTGGCATCCCGCAAGCGACGAACGAATTCGGAGGCATCCTGCAGATTCATTCTGCCGATAGCTTCCCCAAACTCTCGCAATTTGTAACCTCGGATCCGAGTTTCGGCGGCAACCTCGCGTATTTGCCGCAGGAATAGATGGGGATCCGGCATCTGCGCAGCGGCATCAAGAAACGGCGCTATATTTCGGGCAGCTCTTCGTGGAGGAGAGATGGTTAAAATTTCACGCGCCGCGTCGAGATACTGGCGTGCTGCAATCGGATCCACGCGACTAATGCGTTCGGCGGTTTCAATCATACGGCGGTACGTTGGCCGTATGGAAGGGTCCTTGCTCGCTCGCTCACCCATCAACGCAAGGGTGCGGCGGACCTCTCTCACATCATCTTCTGATCTTATCGCGTTTGTCAACGAGCTGCGCGTTTTGGCGACTTCGCCCTTCGAAAAGAGACGAGGAGGCTCCTTTGCCAGGAATGAAGGGCGTTCCGTAAACCCCTGCGCGATACGACGGCGCTGCTTCGGGCCGATACTATCCAATTCCCTCAAACGATGACGCAGATTTCTCAGATTATCTTCAGCGATATCGCGTTGCGTGAGCAAAGCACGTTGCGACGCCGTCTCACGCCCCATCGCGGAAAGGTCCTCATCCAAACTACGCATCAACCGCTGCTGTGCGTCAATTTCCAGTCCAACTTTATTCCGGTACAGACGCATCTGTTCATCAATACTCAGATCATCCCAGCGAACCATACGACTTTCGTCGAGACTACGTACCGCACGGCGGGTGCGCGGATCGATGCTCTGCAATAGGTGAATACCCTCTTCTCGAAGGGCATGCAGATCAATGCCGTCCCGCAGCAGCACTCGCGCCTTGCCGCCTTCAACAATGGTAACCGCCGGAGCTGTAGCGTTACGTGTCAGCCGGGTGAAATCGGCGTCACTCAAAACTTCTACCGTGGCATCGGCAAACTGCCGACGCTGTGCCGGCGGGATACCGCTTAATAGCTCACCACGGAGCCGGCGCTGCAGCTGATCCGCAGCAGCGTCCCGGGACAATTTTTGCGTAACGCCCTCATCGAACTCGCGCAACCAGGAGCTCATATCTGCATCGGGATGATTTGCCTTGTGGGCGCGCCACTGGGCAAGACGCTCGCGCGGGGTGCCACGATGAGCATACAGATCCCCCGCCGGGCGTCCACGCGGAGACGCTGCTTGGCGAATGCCAGCCACACCGCCCATGCCGGCGCTCACTATGGTGCCAAGGCCGGCTTCTACGGTGATACCAGTCATGATGTTGGTAAATGGATCGCCGTGCTCCCAGTTTTGATCGTTAAGCAAATTTCCGGTGATAGCGGCAGGCAGGGATCCGACTAATCCCTCGGCGCCCTCCGCGAGACCATGAGCGGCAACACGGGTCATACGCGAGGAACTGGCGGCCATACGAGCCAGGTTTGTGCCACGCGCGGCCTTCAATAACCCGGCACCAATGCCGGCTGTGGCAGCGGCAGCGAAGGCGTCCACGGCAGTTACCAACATATCCAGGGCAAGATCCTCTTCACTGTACGCGCCCCCCAGCATCAGGCGTTTGGTGACAATGGTGGCGGCGCCCGCGGCTACGGCGGCAGTTGCGGCGACAATGCTGCTGCTCAACGCTCCTCCGAGAGCTCCAAGGATTCCCGCGCCGGCTGCGGCGGAAGTCCCACCGGTGACAGGTGTTAAGGCGGTGGCCACTATCACCACAATGATAGCTACGGCTATAGCAGTCGTGGTGGCCAGCGCATCTGCAGCCGCGTCCATCTGTTCACGATAACCTTCCACTGCAGTGCTGACATTGCCAGTGCTCTGCTTAAACCGTCTCATGGCCAATTCGCGTTCCGCGGCAGGAGCCTCTGGATCGTTTAGCACACGATATTGTTCTTCCATACGCTTCATACGGTCGCGCAGGATACGTTCTTGTTCGCCAGCCAGAAAACCTGAAGAATTTTCGAGTTCCCAGTTTCCGCGCTCGCGTATTTGCGCTAATTCTTGTTCGGCCTTTTCCGGCTCGCCCTGCAGCAGCATGTGTGTGTCGAACTCATCGCGCCCGCCTAGCTCTGATTCCAATCGGTCATCCATGCTTTCACCGGGATGCAAACGGTTCCATTCGGCTCGAATAGCAGCAATTTCTTCTGACGAGCGACCGGTTAAGGCACGGCGGATAGCACCTTCGTCTGTACCGGCACCTTCAACGGCATAGTGGATTTCTTGGGCAGGTGACAGATACCCGCCCTGCGCCAGCAAGTCACGCGCCATTTCCCGCTCGTTGCCCGACATGTTAAGTTCGATAACCGTGCGCAATCCACCGCCATGCCAGGTAGGATAATCAGCGCCGTAGCGATCCTCAAGCTGCCTCATATAGCCGCGTGCACGGTCTTGGGCGCGCTGCTCCAATTCCCGCTCCAGACGCCTCTCTTCGGCACGGCGTTGATATGGTGTCCAACCTTCTTCTTGAGCACGCGCATCTAAACGGCGTTGAATTTCGGGCCACTCATCACGGCGAATTTCTTCTAAAGCGCGTTCATATTGATGCCTTAATACCCCATTAACTACATCGTCATCGGAGACGAATACTGACTGAGCTTCGGCAGCGACGCGTGCGGCATCGGCACGTATGAGATCGTTATCTGCCAAGGCTTCAGCAAGATCTAATTCCGGTCCACTCAATTCAGATGCAAATGCTTGACGTAAGGCACTTTCGTCACCGGGCTCCCAATCGCCTCCGTAACGCGCATTGTAAGAGTTCTCTACCGACAGATTGCGTCGTTGAATTTCTGCCTCTACTTGAGCCGTAGTCCAAGGCGGGTTTTGGCGCGCGCCATAAGCCGCCACATCCTGGCGTACCTGGGTATAAACAGCCTCGATGGCTGACTCATCAGTACCCCATCCGGTCCATCCACCCCGCATAGCCTGATCAATGGCAATGGCGTCGGCACCGGCAGTATCTCCTTCAACCAAAGCTTCGGCACGTTCAAGATCATGTTCGCTAAGTTCGTCTTTTAATTCTTCATTTAAATCGATGTTATATTGGCGCCGATATTCTTGGATAATTCGCTGGCGCTCTTCTTCGGTTTTATTACGTAACACGCGCCAGATGACATCTTCATCAGTTCCCCAACCCGTAACACCACCGTGCAAGGCCTCACGTAATGTAGCCACATCCGCCAAAGTTTGATCGCCAGAAAGTAAGGCCTCGGCACGTGTTTGTTCGGCACCGCTGAATTCCTCCCTGATGTCTTCATCTAAATCCCTGGGATGATGTGTATCTCGGTAACACTTACGCACTGCAATAGCTTGAGTAGGTGTGAGACCTGCCAGGGCATTAAAAACCCGTTCCTCATCAGTTCCCCAGCCAGTAACTCCACCGTGCATGGCCTGGTAAAGGTTGTTACGGATAGCATCGGCACTGAAACTTGCATTCTCAGCTTTACCTAACAGATCCACGTTAGGCCATTCAGAGTCAGGTTTACTTTCAATTTCCGTTTTGAATCGTTCAATGAGTTGTGGCCGGCGTTGTTGCGATAATCGCACTTGTATACCTGTGGCTACGGCAGCTATTGGGTTGCGGGCATCCGGGGAATTGGAATAATAGGCTCGCACTACCGCTCTCTGCTCTTCATTGAGACCTCGGAGGGCAGTTTCACTAGTAAGATCAACGTTATCACCTGCTCGAGCAGCAAATTGAGTTACTACGACGAAGTCAGTTAGGATGCTGTCTCTGGTTTCGCCTGCACGCACGGCCTCCCACGCCTCTGTTTCAGCCTGCGCTTGTGTAGACCAACTGCGAAATCTTGCCAATAATCTTTCCCACCAGGAGGTTTGAGTTCCCAGTTTTTCATCCGCCCAAGCCTGGATGAGTTCGTGAGCTTGTGTGCCAGCTTCTTGGATTTCAGTTCGATAATCATTTACCCATGTTTCGGCTAGCTGTTTCATTTGAATGACGGTGCGGCGTAATTCGCGTTGTCTGGCATCAACCCAACCGCGTGCTGCTATCATTTGCAAACGTATATTCAGCGGCAACGTTTGTTCCTCTGGATGTTCTTGCCGATAAACATCCTGGATTGCCCTTTCATCTCGTTGCGCCGTTGCTTGATAAGCAAGAATTTGATCTCGTTCCGCACTATCCAGCTGTCTATGGCGTCGTTCCTTGGCCTGTTCATAGCTGACTCTCTGCTGTCCAACCTTCCTATCGATATTTGATATGAGTCGATCACGTTTTGCATTGATTACTGCAGGGTCAGCTTCACCATTAGCAGCTTCAAGCTGTTGTTCAGTATGCTGATCAACAGCTTCGCGCGCACCAGCCACTAAGTTGTTTTCTTCTTGTCCCGCTTCAACAAGGCTATCTCTTTCCAAATGTTTGGCTTCGTCAATTTCGCTGCATAGTTGGCTTCGTTCTTGCTCCAGTTGGTGATTACGAGCAGCTATTGCTGCGTTCAGTTCTTCTCCAGCAATACCTGCTTCCTCAGCTACGGTATGTAACTCAGAGGTAATCGATTCAGTTAGGCTGCTTAATTGTTCAGTTCCAATGTCTGGATAGATTTGTTGCAAAGATTCATTGGGATAGGCGGCCTCGCGTGCATCCTCAAGGATTCGCTCGGCGCCCGCCTGAGGATTTGCCAGCAGTCGTGCTAGTACGGAACTGACAATCGATTTTGCTGCTGGCGGTAAAGCAGGTCTTGGCGGAGGACCTTCATCTGTGAGGGTAATACCTTCACCGCTCCCTTCGTGTTCATCGGCTGGCGCTTGCCTTTCGCGCTGCTCGCGCACACGATCCACCTGCTCCTGATCCGGGCTTTCACTGCTTCCATCTTGTTCTGATATTGCTTGCGCAGGCACTGCTTGCGAGGGATGAGGCTCGACCTCCTCTATGACGGGCCGCTCTCCAACTCTTGGTTGTGTACCACGGGGACTAACTTGAAGATCCGGCATGCTTTGCTCAGGCAATCTCCGATCACTCTTTGCACGAACAAGTTGGGTTGCGCTCGGTACCGGATCAGGTTCCGGTGGTGGCAATTGTTCTTCTATCGGGGGTGGAGGGCTGATAGCATTGCGGGCATCAGTGGGAATACGATTCCGGATAGGCTCTCTAGCTCGACGTAATATGGAACCCCTTTGTCTGATTTCATTCGGACCTTCTCTTGCATTAGCTAGATCCGGTGCCGGAATCTCACTGGTAGCCGTACTTACTTGCGACCGCCAGGTTCGCAGATCCAAGGTGCTTTCAATCGTCTCCCTTTTTATAGCCGAGTCGATGTCAGTTTCCGTAGAAGGCGCCTCAACAAGATCTGCAGGGCGTGATTCTGTCTCGTCCCGCGATATCGGTTCTTGTGCCTCTTCACTCGAGATTGTTTCTGGCTCAATAGCGGCTGGTTCTGTATCACCTCGTGATTTCAGGTCTGATTCAGTCACCCCACCTTCTTCACTGGGCTCTTCCCTGTAATCCGGTGTTACCTCTGACCGTGGTTGATAAGCAGTTTCCTGTATCCGTTCTGTTCTTGCGGACTCTGTCATTTCCGGAGGTTCCGGTTCCGGCGTGGGAGATGGCGAAGGACGTGCATCGAAGGTCCAATTTGACCCCGGGGCAGCAGTCGTTTGCGTTCTATCCTTTGAACTCTCAAGATCGGCTCGAATTATCTCTTCCTCAAGCTCAATCACATCGCTATCGCATTTCGCTTGCTCGTTAGCCATTTCATTTGCTTCTGGCAAATCCAAATCCATTTCAACTGCACTTTGCTTGAACCCCATGAAATCGGAGTAAAATTCCGAGTTTTGCCCTTCGTTCCGCAATTCATCCATGCGAAACGCATATGTTTGAATATTGCCCCTACCAGGTTCATGGCTCGACAGCTGACGACTGGCTAGATGATTACTGACGGCGGCGTTTGATAGTTGAGGGTGCGCAGATAGTTGGTATCTCAGGCGACAATGATCATCATCATTATTCAGATACCGACTTTGATCAGTGTTGGAAACCCCCTGCAACGGCAAGAGGTTGAGCTGGTCCGGTGCACGGACTTGCCAGGCTTCAGAGACGCGCCTTTCTATATCCGCTCGCGGAATAGCTGATACTGTTCTTCGGCGTCTGTCACGAAAGGAATTCACAGATCAACCTTTCGGGTGTTTGGAAAGTCAATTTATCGAACTGAATTTTTTTTGCGAAAAATGCTGCAGATCCCTCGGGCCGATCACCCGCGACTCGCGATGAAATTGCCGTGCAATGCCTTCAATAATATGCTGATGACAAATCGCCCCGCTGCCTTCATTGGCAGCTATTAAGGCAGCGGTATGACAGGCGTTAAAAATCCCTGCGCCAGTCATATCCAGATGCACCAGACAGGAGAGATCCACACTGCTATCGAGTGGCGCCGAGGGCGGAAACGCCATCTTCCATAGACGCAAACGCTCTTGTTCTTGAGGCCTGGGAAAGTGCAAAACCACCTGAAACCGCCGTGTAAAGGCCTCGTCGATTTCGTCCTTCAGGTTGCTGGCCAATACCACGAGACCGGGAAATTGTTCAAATCGCTGCAACAGATAACCTACTTCCAGATTGGCATAACGGTCGGAACCCTGTTGAATTTCACCCCGTTTGCCAAATAAGGTGTCAGCCTCGTCAAAGAACAACATGGCATGGCAAAGTTCGGCTTCACAAAAGACGGCATCAATATTTTTTTCTGTCTCACCCACCCACTTTGAAACCAGTTGGGAAAGATCGATCTTCAGTAGAGGTAAACCGATTTTGCTGGCAATCACTTCTGCTGCAAGCGTTTTGCCGGTTCCGCTGTCGCCAGCAAACAGCGCTTTAATACCACCGGCTCCGGTGGATAGCCGGCCAAATCCCCAAAGTCCATTAACTTGAGTCAGGGTCTGATAAAAACTGGCCACTTCCAGAACCTGTTTATGCATATCCTCGGACAGCACCAGATCTTCGGGTTTGCGTTTCGGTGTGATGATTTTGGTAAACCGGCTAGCATGAGTTTGGGTAACAAAGCGGCAAACTTCATCAAGTTGCTCGATTCGGGAGCAACGTGCACCGTTGCTCTTGAGTTTTGCCTGTATCTCTGCGGCCCGTTTGACTGCTTCCATGGCCAGTGGCGTGATACGAAAACGATGTGAGAGTTGTTCCGCCTGTTGACGGGGGAGTTCCGGTATTACTTGCTGCCAATTTTTAATTCGCACCTGTTCATCAGGAGAAGATAAACAGATTTCGGCATAATTTTTTCGTGCCAACAATTCGGTAGGACGCCAGGGATATTGACCGCTGACAATCAGCGGGATGGTTACACGCAGCAAATGCAGCAAAATTTCTAAGGTCAGGTGGCGATTATCATCCTCCTGCAAGCGATCTACATTGATCCAGACTATCGCTTCCAGGTGTGCGGCAGTAGACAAGGCTTCCTGAATGGCATTAATTTGTAATGGCAACGACCTGAGCTGTTTACCGCTGTTTGCCGCTACTGCCTGAACAGCAGACTCCAAACCGGCGCCGGCTTCTCCCCATATTGCTAAAAGATTGATTTGTCCAGACTGCAATGCTTCGCAAGCACGCTCCAGTTGCTGACGCTCCGGAAAAGACTCAAAATTAACAGGGGATAAGATTACTTCGTGCGCATCATAAAACTGGTCGTTCCAGTTACAAGGCTCATCGGTTTGCAATCGTTCCAGCACGCCTGATGCCAATCGACAGACCAGTTGTTGTTCCTGGTTGACATTGCCTTGGGTGAGGAGCAGACCTAGACGGCGCAAACGTCCGTATACGGACAGCGTTTTTCTGTGTTGCAGCCACTGTTCCTCGTTTGCTGCCAATAGCGAACACAGCAATCCAATGGTGGGCGCCTGAATGTTTAAATCATCGTGAATGTAGGCAAAAATCCGACCATAACCACGGTGAAGCTCCTGAGCAAGACATAACAGCACAGTACATTTTTCAAATTCTGTGAGTTGTAGTTGTTCCGTCATTGCATCCAGGGGTAATACTGTACCCCGTTTAGCTGCCTGTTCGCGAAGCTGTTGCTCAAGCTCACATTCCTCATGGCTTAAGACATCAGAATGGTCGACAAGATAGCAAAGTTCGTTATTGACTTGTTGCAGCAATTGCTCAACCTGTTCATCGCTGACACATAGTGGTGTCACGTCGTGACGCTGCAAGGCTGCCGCTATTTTTGCCTGAGCAGCAACAGCCTTACGGAGGTAACGGTTGACCCAGCGCATATTAAGCTGCAGATGTTCAACTGCTAATTTTTGTCCGTTCATGAGCCAGCAAACTCCAACCGTCGCCCTCCCAGCCAGGGAAGATTGATCACGTCTACAAGAAAGTTATGCCGATACAAATCCTGATAACGCCGGCCCAAGAATGGGCGTACAGTTATTTTTTCACTGCTGATGGTTACTCGGCCTTCCAGATTCCCCAGACGCTGCAATGTCAGCACCGGGTCTGTCGTTTCTTTGTCGCCCCAAAGCTGCCAGGCAATCGTGCCCAAAGCAGAAGATGCGGCCAGAGCAAGGCTTTGTTCAAATGGTAGTGAGTAGGCTTGCTGCGATTGTGTCGGCAAAACTGGTCGTTCAAGTATGAGTGCTTGCGTAATTTGATTGGCTGTTGCGGTGACTGTTGGCAAGCATTGGCTTTGTTTCAGCAACCAGCGGGTTTGAGCTTCAAAGTCATTTGTCCAAAACTGCCGGCGCCGGTCGATGGAGCGCCATTTGTCGGCACGGGAAGGCGGCAGCGAGGTGACAAACCTGTAGCGCCGCGATGTGAGTTCGGCAAACAACGTGGGGGTTGTTGCAGCATCGCTGATTAGAAAGGTATTGCCAGCAAAACCTTCCAGTGCCTCCAACAAAGATAACCAATCTGAAAACCAACCGAGAGAGAAACATCCTTGTGTATCCATCAATGACCAAACCAGCTTATCCCCCACTTTGGAGGGGTGAATCAAAAGCGCGCAGGAGGGGTCATGGCCTTGAGTCAGCAGTAGTTTTAAGTGTGCGTCGAGAGGAGAGAGGCAATGGCGGCAGTTAAAAGCAAAATAGTCCATCTCCTCAGCGTGAACTGGCTGGTCCAAACCGGCGACAGCAGCGGCTGTGCGCAGATCTACCGCTTCCCGGTGCCAGCCTCGCTGTGGGGCAGCAAGCATTTTATACGCCAAGGCAACGGCAAAATAATGATTACTCAGTTCAGCATCGCCGGCTTTCAGGGCGGCTGCCAGTACATCAAAGTAGCCAAGGCGCGACAGTATGCCCACCGACACAAACGGCAAAATCGACCTGACATGCACTTCGAAAGACCGGGCTGTTTGCGTTCTATTTCCAACGGTTACCGGAATGCGACTTCGAACAGAAAACAGCACGTCGTCAATTTCCGTTTTAACCGCAGAGTTTGATGACGATATAGCGGGACTATTGCCTGCATTGAGTTGGTGAAGCGCTTCGATGCTGCTCGTGCTCATATCAATGGGTACGAAGCGCTCGAGTAGACTCAGAAGTTTTTGCTTTGAAAGTCGTTCCGGGTACCGCTGCAATAGCGCAGCCAGTACCACCAAACGCTTCATCATCGCTTCTGTTAATTTATTTAACGATCGCAACAAGTTTTGACAAAACTGATCGACCTCTGTGGCTAAGAGCTGGTGATCGCCCCCCTCGGGCACACGTTCCGGCAGGCACTTAAAGGTCAGCATTTCCCAGTCGATCAGTGCCTGATGGCTGAAATGTCTCAGTCGTGGTACAAGCGTTCCTTGTCGATACCACTCGACGAGCAGACTGATAACCTCAATTTTGTACCCCGGAGGCGCTAGGCGAAGAGTATTTTTATTGCTGCTCCCAGCGATCTCTGGGTCAACAGTTGATGAGAGGCCGATGTTTGCCTGCACGGTAAGCGCTTGTTCAAGTCGCCGTGAAATCCGGTCGGATAAAGATGAAAGATGATTGTCCTTACCAGGGACGGCGGTAAACTCGGTTAACTCTGATAGTTTAATTGGAACTTTGATGCTCAGCCGATTGATAATCAGGGGTTCCTGTTGATCAGCCAATAGTTGCATCAACCTGCGAGCTATCAACTCGGGAAGGGCATGGGTTGCCATTTGCAGCAAGTGATTCGGATCAGGCCCCCAACTCCACCCGCTCGTACGACGCAGATGCAATTTACAGTGGCGAATGCGTATTTGATCCACCACGACCAGTCTTCTACGGAACTGTGGCTTTAAACACGGCGAGGGCGTACCCAGGTGCAAACATTGCCACACGATACTCTCCAGCCGAGAGACTCAGCGCCTCGGTACCCGTTTTTGTGGGATTATCACTGGTTCCAGGTATTGTCACGGAACGAACAATGGGTTCTGTTAAACTGCCACCGGATATCTGACACCAAACAGCGGTGGAATCGGAAACATTAATGGGCAAAGTGGCTGTAATCCTGGTTCCATCCAACCCGATGGAAATGGCGCCTTCTTCTTTCTGCTCGGGTTTACCCTCCGACAACGCAAACAGGTGCGGACGGTATAGCACCCGAGTATCGTAATCCACCAAAGTCACGCTGATTTCGTCTTCGGGGATATCCAGAACGACAGTGCTGTTATCGGCGGCTGCGCCGCTATAACTGCCGCGCAACCTGAAGCCGTCGGCCGCTACCTGCGCTACCGTCACCGCAGCTTGCGATTGACTGGCCCGGGTTACCACCCCCAGCAGATGGCCCGTCCTGGAAAAGGTAATCACACTCATTTTTTCCATTAGCGTGTACCTCCTTACGCTTTGACAAAACCAAATACCTGGTAGTCACACACGCCGGGCAACACAAACGGCGCAGGGGGGACAGGGGAGGTGGCCTCCCAGCGTACTCGGCATACTACCCTCCGGCCTTGCACATAGCACTCCAGCGGTCGCATCAGCCAGTATTCATTGCCTATCGGAGGCAAGGAAGCCGGTTGTTGATACCTGGGACTAAGATGGACCTGGATACTCGCCTCGCCACTATCGAGCTGTTGCTGGGTAATACCGGCTGGTAGTGGTACCAATGCGCCATCGGTGATCACGCCGGAATCGATCTGCACACCGCCGGCAATGGCCCCGAGGATCTTTCCTTCCGCCTTGACATCGCCTTTAGCGTTTACAGTAAAGACGGGTACTACACCTCCATTGCTATCCTGCAGGCCAAAGCGCATCTCACCACCGTTTTCATTATCAATCGCTAGTGCTGCTTTATCCCCGATATTGCGATCGGCGGAGCGAAGTGTCAGCCTATCGTTTTGCGCACTGACTTCTTCGGCCTTAACGCCCACATAACGACGTCTAACACCAGCGTATTCTTTAGCAACGGCACTGAAGTGATTACCATCCCATTCCACATACCCCAGCAGGATTTTCCAGGCGCCATTAGCTGATACTGAGATTCCCTGACCGGGCAAAGAACCAGCCTGAGTATCCAATTCAGCGGCTGTACCGACACGACCAAAGGTGATATCAAAACCTTCCGTTATACGGGTAGGTTCGCTACTGAGACAATCCGATATTCCCATTGCCGCGCCCTGCTGCTGTTGATCACGGCCAAAGATAAACACCGGATATTTCGGAGGATTGTTTGGATCAAAGGCACTTTCAGCCACGTTTAACTGATCGAATAGGTCCTCGCTCAGGCGAAATGGCTCGATCACCACAATTTCTCGCCCATTACCATCAATCGCCACCCCAGGCGTTACATTGACTTCTACGTAAGGGCCTGAAGTATCTTCCCGATTCTCTGCCTGCAATTGCAGGCCTTCTGCAATACCCCAGCTGTGGAGATAACGGTTGTGACGGGCGCGTGCATCCCTCGAATAGTTGACAATACTGTTAACGTCCGCCGCGCTAAGGATCTGGTTCTCACTAAAAACCGGACGCAAGACCTGTGTACTCATTTTTCGCGGTCCTCTTTTTCAAGTTTTTCCAGACGCTCGCGCAACTCCTTGTTGGCTTCCGTCACTGCATGCAGCGATGCCTGCAAGTTCCTAATCACAGTGGTTGATGCGAGTTTGCTGGTCGTGGGCAAGCTGCTCACGACGTTTTCCAATTTCTTGAGCCGCGCATTCGAGCGCTCCTGCCCATCCTCGGCTACTTCAATGCGGTTGGCTAGCTTTGCTATCTCACGGAACTCGTTTTCAGTCTCTGCCGGAGTCACTGCTTTAACCCGCGGTTGTCGGATAAACGGTTCAAACAATCCGGTGATTTGAGGTTGGTGTACCAAAACATTACTTAGGCTGTTACCCAGGTTAATGGTGGAGTTGACCGAAGCGCCGGATAACCCGGTGATTCGGAGTATATGATGATAGGCAGGTTCCGCTGCAATGGTTTTGGACACTTGTTGCCCTAAAACAAAGTAATCTGTGTTGCGGTTCAATTGAGGCTGATAAGTGGGGAGGTAATCAAACGATTTTGAAAACTCGCAACACACTTTTTCAAGTGCTTCGCCAAACCAGTGCAGGAACGGTAGCCAATATCGCAAATTGTGCTGGGTAAGCAAGAAGCTTCGCTCCAGATTACAGACGTTGTCCACCTCGCAGTCTTTTACTTCAAGGCACGCCAGCTTGACCGCCGGGTCTTCACAGGTGGGACAGGGAGGTATCAACGCCGAACAGATACAATCCAGCAAATAGCGTGTGAAAGCGCGCACAAGCGTTTCCTGGACGATCATCGTCGCTTCACTGATCGTGTCGTCCATGGGAATTGCCACTGCGGTGACTTCTTTTATCAGACTGCATTCCGTGGTAGGAGGGCATCGGTGCATTTTGCGCAATAGCCAGTTTTTAAAGTTTTCCAGCGCTTTATTGATCTCATTGTTCAATGCCCGATTTGTACTGCTGTTATAGGTGTATAAAACCGCCTCCTTGGTTCGGAGATCTTCCTTCTGCAGCTTCGGGTCGATATACTGCAACGTATTGTCAAGCGTTGCATTTGCGGCAGCCAGCTCAATCGAAGTCGAAAACGTTCGTGCTTGTTTACGGATTTTCTGTTCAACCTCATTCAGTAAATTTGGACTCCTTCTAATAATATCAGGTAGGTCCTTGTTCTTTTTTAGAAAATCATTTTGTTTATCTTTATCCAGCAGTTTCCATCGAGCAATAGCGGAGCCAAGGGTTTGCACGTTGTCAAGGGACCGACGTAGAGCTTTTTCTCCGCTTATTTCGCTTTTATCGCTTATATCTTTAGTCGGTGATGAACGGAAATCATCTAGCTGTTTATACGTGACGGAAACCAGCATGACATCATCATCGGTAAATGTTGCCATCTGGTCCAGGCTGTAGGCGCGCAAGCCGGTTTTAGCGCGTTGAAGATATAACTGACTACGCTCAAAATTCCTAGCTTGCAATTCCGCTTCATCCAGATCGCCGATGCAACAGCGAATGCGATCCACAAAACTGGGTGGGCAATCTTCCTCATCGGGGCAGCGGAGCTCAAAACTAAAGCCCTCGCGCAGCCGGCTCGGCTGGCAGTTGGTGCTACAGGATTCATCCTGAATGTAGGGGGCTACTGGATCTGCCGATTGCTCGCAATAACGCAGGTACAGGCAATAGCGATCGGCAGAATCACGGCGGTCTTTGCGAGTTCCCGCGCGACCTGTTGCGGGGGTATCTGCACAGGGATCACCGCAATCGTGACCTAAGCCCCTGAACTTCAATTCCCGCGCCATGGTGTTGATATCCAGTTCAACCGCGCAGGGCACTAAAATTTCATTGCCACAACAGTCGATGGCGTAACCGGGCTGTATGATGACCTTCCCCTGACCGCAAGGATGGCAGGTAACGGCCAACCCGCAACTGACACCACTGCCGACCAGGAAGCGGTTATGGAGGCGTTGTTTGGTGACCATGTAATTGGTCAATGCTTGCAAATCCGCGTCGGTTAGCAGTTGCCCCGCAAAGAAATGCGGTTGCACTAACAGGCCTTCATTGCACCCACAAGTACCATTGCTTGAACCACAATGACAATTGCCGCTACTGCAACCATAATCAATGCTCCTACCGTCCGACTTGTTTGCGCAAGGCTTGGTGTTTACAACTGATGTTTGCCTAGTCATAACGCTCTCCCTCGCTTTACTCGATGAAAAACCAGCTTTCGAAATTCCCCCCGGGGCGACTGTTACCCGATGTCCAGAGTTGATGGCGGGCTTCTGCACATGGAAGAGTTGGTGGCAAGTTGCATGGGGCGATATCCTGGTTTCGATAATTTTCGAGTTGAGGCACCAGTCCCCCGACATGCTCGGCATCGATCGGGCGACAACAGGAATCCAGAATAAAATTACCGCGGATAAGGATCAGTATTCGATCCCCTCTGTCAAGGTGTTCGCCAGAATCGTCACGATATTTAAAAGAGTTGATCAAGCCGGCGTCTGGTTTGTCCACAAAACTACCTTCTATATGGGTAATCGCCCCCCGTAGGCCGCTTCCGCCTCGGTAGCACAAAATATCTACCACACCGGGCTGGAGTGTTTCCGCATAAACCGGCTTTGAAAACGTCACTTCTATGCCATCGGTACGCCCGCTGCCGGAGCTGCTATAGCGCTTGGTGCCGAGGACGTCTTTGGCTTTATCCGAGGTGTAAGTGGCGCCGTGTACCCAGCTGATCCCGGTAATCACGGTAGCCTGATAAAGGCTGAGGCCGTGCCTTGGGCGCCAGTCGATATCCTGAAGTGTGATGGAACGAGTTGGATCCCAGTGGATATGGGCCAGCACGACGCAACAATTTTCACAAGTCTCGCAACAATTGTTACAACGCTTATCCGGTTCAAGAGGCGTGAGACTGATATGGAATTTGAAGCTTTCTTGCGTACGCCCGTACACACATTTGGAAACTGGGGCGCAGGCGTCCGTCATCATGGGACGCGAGGGGTAGGTTGGCTGTTCGCAGTAACACAGGGCAAGTTCCACCAAGATGTCATTACACCTGGCCTTGTGGTTCTGCCTGATCTGACCCATCTGCTCCGCGGATAACAGTGACCATAGATCAAGTCGTTGCGGCTGGTGTACGATAATTTCGCGTCCTTCGCAGTCAACTGCCCAACCGCAGTTGACCAGAATTTGGGCCGGGACCGGTTCGTCTCTGGGATAGCAGTCTGGCAGTTGCTCCAAGCGACGTTGTAAAGATTCTTTTTCCGACTGTAACTGTTTCAATTTTGGCTGAGCATTTTCATCCTTCTCTTCTTGCTTCTGGGGGGGCTGTAAGCGCTCGATCTCCCCATCGATAGCGGCTACGGCTTCTTCCATTTCCCCTCGCTGACGGTGGATGCCGGTATCACAATCTTCCTGACTGGGCAGCGGCTCCACTTCCAGACCGCAGACAATGCCATAGCCATGAAAACAGCGGTTGTGAAGACGCAATTTTTCCCGGAAATAACTCTGTTCAGTTTGAAAATCGGCAACACCTAACGCCTGACCAAAATAAAAATTAAGTCGTTCAAAATTCGGCAGAGAAGTACAGGCTTGCGTCTTTGCTGATGATCGTGCGGTCATATCCTTCATGCTTCCTCCCAATTAACTTTAATCCCGCCTGAATGCGTCGCAGAGAATTCTCAGACTATTTATCTCAATGTCCCCTTAACACTCACTGCCGCACCCTGTCCCAACCTTAACCCTTGGCCAGATTCCCCTCGCGCCGCTGATAACACTGTTTCTCGCCCCAGGCTAAGTTCCTGCTCGCCAGTTGGCAATACGGAAGGCGCAAAGGGTTTAAAGACAGTGTCGATGCCCAGGCTGATCGGTCTGCCTAAAATAAAAGCGTTACCAGCTCCTCGCAGCGTCACCACTGTATGAGCGGGTTTTTGTGCATCGATCAGTTGTTGCAGGCGTTTTACGGACTGGGTATTCAGTACCATGGGGACGAGCACAATAAAGCGATGGGCTAATGCGTTAAACGGATCCCGGTCGGGGTTGCCAAAACTTCGCAGCGGAGCCTTGGATAACTGGGAGTGCCCTAAACGAAAACGCCAGACGGAGCGGCCGAACAAGCGCGTTCCACCATTCAGCCGGATTCCGCCAACCGCTCCCCAAGGTCGCTCGAGCGGCGGTTCTTGAATTATCGGGTCCACATCAAAAACCAAGTGGATAGCCGTGCGCATACCGTCGACAGTGCCGCGCATGCGGTAAAGTTTTGGTGCAGCTTGCAGAATACGCCGGCGGCGCCCGGCGTCCCAGCTCGGATCCATTGCGATATCGAGAAAAAGGCCTAGCCATGGCAGGAGGGATTCAGGCACGCCGTCGCTGTCCAGCAACGCCGGCAATCGCTCGATGGCACTATCGATATTTTCAAGAAAGGCGTCAAACAGGGACAAAAAGCGTTCCGTAAAATCCTCTGTTTCGGGGTTTTCTCGATAAATGGAAGGCAATTGGTCGAGACTGGTCTGTCTGGGAAAATCGAAGCGTAGCCGTTGTACACGCGGGGTTCGTAAACCGTCTCCCGTCAAGCGGATGCGTAGAAACAGATAGCGCCCCGGCGGTTGCCGGACCAGAAAATCGTCGCTGTTCAGTACCGCTTCCTGCCAGTCCGCGGGGTGAGGCACTCCGGGAGCAAAGGTACTCCACTCCCCTGCCGCCACTCCCTGCGGCGTAGGATTCGATTGTTCATTGGTGGAAACCGCTATGGCTACCGTGGTACCCGAAGGCATGTCCGCATCCATACGTACCCGATGCCACCGACAACGCGGGATGCCGCTATCTATGGCCAAAGTTAAAATCTGGCCTTGCTTGACAAATAGCGGAGATATAGTAACTATAGGCGGCGAATCCAGCGGACGGCCATACCAGGAAAAACAAGTGCCGCAGCTCGGTTTATTATCTGGATCCCTGTCATCTTCAAAACAAAAACCCTCATCTGTTACCTGTCCAAGTCCACTTGGTTTGAAAGCCTGCTGTAATTCAGCCAGTGTTGCCTTGTTGAACTTACTGCCGTTCTGATTCGCGCACCAAAGTCTGTAATACCCATTTGGCCCTTTAACAGCGATCCAGACACGATATTTTTCATCCACCGCCAAACGATCGACTGCTCCGCGTGCCTCAGGCGGCAGAGCCACCCCAAAGGGACCAAGATCAACTCCTGCCAGATCCAGGCACCGTAAAATTCCCATCTGCTCATCCACCACTAGCCATTCGCCCCAGCCGGTATAGGCAATGGCACCAGGTTGACTGAATGGCACCTGACCAAGTTGCCGGCAGTCCCCGTTCGCAAAGAAAAAGATTGATCTGGCGGTACTGTCAGTAACGGCAATACGGTGAGGGGAGACGGCCAACGCACGGGCATATTGAAGTCCAGTGCGAGCGCCCGGTTGGGGCTCTGCCCAGCAGGGTTCGCATACGCCTCTCTTAAGCAAACGAGAATGTGGTGGACCGGGCGTTACCAAATACCATTCACAAGTGCCACAGCTTTTTGCCAACCGCGATGGCGGAAACCATAGCGAAAGAGCAGACTCGCTGAGACTGTCATCCGCATTAGTGACTGGTTGCAATTGCAAGCCAGTAACCGAGTTTAATCCAGCTAGCCCTTCTACCGTCTCCTCATCCCAACCAACGAGGTAATTGAGCAGACGAAATCGAGACAGATTTGGAGTGCAGTTCATAAGACTGCCTCCCGCAACTCATGAATGTCCGGCCAGAGCAAACTATGGAGAGGCGTCAAATAGTCGGTGCAGGCCGGCAGGGTTTCACCATCAACGATGAAGTTGAGTGTAGACACAGCTTCCAAACCATCTACCCGCATGAGCAAACGCCGCGTCAGGGTGTTGTGATGCACTGTGCCACCAAATGGCCAACCCTGCCCCTGCTCACCGCCATAAATCGGGTCGAGAAATTCGTCCAGCTCTTTCAGAGTCTGACGAATCACATTGCCTTTGTCGGCAAGGAGGGCAATTACCAGGGATGCCCGGACGCCGACGCGGTGGAACTGGGGGGCCGCCGCTACTACTTCGATGCCCGCCGGGGCAAGAGATTCAGAGAGGTAACGGCTAACGGCATCGAGGCTGCCTTGGTCTGGATAGGGCGGTCCTTCGACACGTGGAGGCCCCAGGAGAAAAACACTGACCGTGCCAGGTGCTCTCGCACTATTAAAGCCAGCGTGCAAACCGGACACCGCATACGCACGGCGAATATCGGCTCCGGGAGCCTGAAGCGCCAAGAGCGAGTAATCCGCAGTGGCGACGGCGCGCCCTCTGGCGCGGATCTGCTGTGGCCCGCGCAGAAGTGTTTGTTCGAGATTTTCCTGGTCTCGGCCGCCGCTGGCCGGTAATGGGTTGCTAACTCCCACGAGGAATGGAGCGGAAGAAACCAGACCAGTGATTTGTTCCGCATCCACCGCTCCAGCAAGCCCGGTTGCCACCTGGTAACGTTCTGCCACCACATGGCGAAACCCCCTAGGTAATTTGGCGCCATGTATCCCATCGCCGAACTGCAATTCACCTGTTACGGCGTCCAGCTCATACACCCGATCATCGGGACCATAAGCGTTAATGTTATCGACTTGCTGCCAGAGTATGGGGCTGACGGTGGGTTCACCGGAACTTGGTCGCGCTGTGGAATTTACTTCACTTTCCCTAACGGTGAGTCGCAAGGAGCCAGCCAGTATCTGTTTTTGACTGAGTCGGAGCCGCCGCCCACCGCTGTCAGGGACATATTCCAGGACTTCGTTGCGCATGGTTCTGGCAGCTACAGCCGCTACGAAGTTCAGACGTACAAAGGCGATTGCTGGCGGGGAGGGAAATTCACCAAATACCACTTTTATACGTAACCATCGCAACGGCTTATCCGAGGGCAATCCAGCAGGGGTGCCAGCTCGCCAGCGTTTGGGAGAACGCAACTCTACGATGCCACTTTGCAACAGGCCATTGGTCTCATCCTGGATCACTTCAGCAGGTTCAAAACTGCTGCCGTCAAAAAACTCCCACCGTAAAAATGGCTGTGGCAAACCCGTAACAGGTTCCACCCCACCCGTAGCAACTGCCGATGGTGCGCCCGATTGCGCAGATAATTGAATTCCGAGGGAGATACTAGGTTTGGGCTCGATACCCATATTTAAGCCCAGCAACAAGGCTGAACCCTGCCTGGGATTGGCGCCGAAGGCTAGTTCTGCATTGCTGGGATCGCTACCACCTAGCTCCACCTCATAAAAGCGCTTACCCTCTTGTACAAAACTAAGCTTAATCGCACCCGGCGCGGCAAACAGACTGCGCTCTGTTTCAAAAATAACGGTCGCGCCCGAGCTATCAGCGGGGCTGGCGGAAACCTGAAAGCCTTCCGCTACCAATACGGACTGCGGCGCAGCATCGGACACGGTAAACGCCAATAACGCGCGTGCGGGTCGGGCCGGTGTCGGCGCTATTGCCGCCACACGCAGATATTCGATCAAGGTTTTTTCCGGCAGCCGATTAAGCCGATGAACCAGCGGTTCAGCCAGCTCAGCATGGAGTTTTAGCAATGCGAAGCCAGCATCTCCTTCCTGGATATTGGTCCACTCCGATGTGAAGTTCGCTACTTTGGCGGCCACATCCTGACGGATAAAAAGCCGGCCTCCTTTCAACAACAAAGGCGGCCTCGCTGAACCGGGGAGTATTGTATTGATCGACTCACGGCCCCACCACACCGCGCTCATCTCAAACCTCCTTGCATCGCCGGGGTTCGGTCGAAGCTGAACGATACCTGCTGTAAATATACAAGTTCGTGCGCTCCGATAGTTACATCGCGGCAGTCTTCAAAAATAGTGCTTGAATCCAGGGCAATCGCGACACGCTTGACGACATTACCGACGTCGAGCTGCTGTTGAATCTGTTTGATTAAAGCCGTGGGGCGCAAGGTGCCACCAAACGGCCAGCCATCCCCTTGATCACCCCCGATCAAGGGGTCCAGATATTCGGTGAGCCTTAGCGCCATATTCGTTTGCAAATCCGCCTCGCTGGCAAAAATTCCCTGGAATTCAACCAGTAATCGTACAGCGCGATAAGGCGCTGTACGGACATATGCTTCAGTGGTGAGCAGACGCCGGGTATCAATTTGCCGCGCTACTTCGGCTAAGGCGCCGGGGTCTGTTTGCGGTGCCAGAATCGCTTCCCCTGTTGCAAAAAGGGCGGTGTTTCGCGGCACACGCGGTACTATAAAAATGGTGATGGCACCGGCAACTGGATGACAAGGAAAACCTGGATGAAAACCAACAGCCGCATGTGCGCGGGCGATAGCAATGCCCGGCGTGGTCTTCGCTAACCATTCAAAATCTTCGGATGTTACCGCACGCTCGGGTCGCCATAGATCGCGCCCCATTCGAGCTTTGGCTTCTGCCAGGGTTTCCGCCTCGGTGCCGCCAATACCGACAACTGGATTCAGAGGCTGAAAATCTGTTGCCGGTGAAACCCAGATCAATTCACCGACATTACCCTGGCTACCACCCCCAGCCGAATAACATAATTGAGCCCAAGGCTCGATACCCCCCTCAAGGACTGGTATCCGTCCCCGCAAACCATCGCCAAACAATAGCCGTTTGCGCTGTCTGTCGACTACGAATACCCGGTCCTCGGGTCCATGGTGATAAAAATGATCCGTGAGCCGCCACTCATGCCACTCATCGGCATTCTCGCGGAAACGCAGACGCACCGACTTTTCGAGCGGCTCCGGTTTGTCGAGGGGCAGTTGCAGAATCTGACCGGGCAATCGTAGCCAATTAGCCAATTGGGGTTTTATCGTCGACCAGTCCATCTCGACAGAGAGCGCATGTCGAGCAAGAGCTGCATTGGGAATGATGCGGCGCAACTGTGGTGGCGCGGAATAGGTGCAGGCCTCACAGGTAACCCAAATGGCATAGCCTAAGCCGCTTGCCGACGTCGCTATCGGTTTCCAATCCGCAGGGATCTTGATGCGTACCAATCCGGAACGCCGTAGACCACCTGTGCCATCCTCAAGCTGCTCGGAGCCGAACGCTTTTCTGGAACCGCCACCGATACTATAATGCCACTTAAGTACAGCTGGCACCTCCGCCAGCAGGTGTCGACGACTCCATTCTGGAGCAATGAAGTCATTGATCCAGATCGGCGGCTCACTCGATTGCGCACGGTTATCTGAATGACCGGCTCCCGAATCAATCTGAACCCATGCCAAATCGCAACTGCCATCCACAAAGCCCTTTCCACTCATCTGACCGCGTATGTAACCTGTCTGCGTAGTTCGATCGAACCACTGAATATCATTCGGCAAAGGTGCCCATTCAGGCGCTATGGCTGTATCAGTATCCAAATCAAGAAACACGTTGAAGTTGCCATTGAATTCATCAGCTACCAAGTGCCGGTCCAACCAGAGGATAAGTTGCAGTTCTGCGGCACGGCCGTTCGCTGGAAACAGGGATACCAGGCGGCCCGCACGTAAATCGGCGCTGCGATCATCGTACGCGGTAATTAATTCAATTCTCGGTTTCGCGCCACCAATAGGTAGCACCGTAACGGGCTCCATAGTAGTAAAGGGCAACAGTAACGCGTGATCGCGAGGAAAAAAAACGGTTCCAGCGCTTATTTGCCGTGGCAAACCGTCTTCCATGGAGTGAAAGGCCAACAAAGTATTTGCGCTGGTTGCGGCGAACGGTGCATCATCAAGCAACGCCAAGATGGCCCGCATCAGCGGATCCGGAACCTGATCCAGCCAGTACAGGCGCTGTTCAAATAGATACGCAAACAGTTCGAGTAGGGTAACACCGGGGTCAAGCGGTCCATGCATTGTCCACTCCCCATTGGAGTCGGCAATGATACGTGCGCGAATGGTATCAACCATTTGGGACCACGTGAAATCGTCAAGTTGCAGTGGTTGCAGGCTCATAGCCAGCGGTCCTCTGAGGCAAAATCAATACCGAGATAAAAAGGAAAGACCAAATTACCTCGAGCATTACTGCCGCGAATTTTGTAAGCAACATTGACCACAATGCGATTCTCGCCTCCCGTCGTTGCTTCTGCCGCCACGGCTGTTAATTCAACTCTCGGTTCCCAATCGCGTACGGCTTCACGTATGCTGGTTTCCAGTAAACGGAGATATTTAATACTACCGGGCGTGAACACGAAACTCGGAGCCTTACACCCCAGACCCGGCCGCATTACTCGCTCACCTAATACAGTCATAAGCAATATTCTCAGTGACTGCTCGACATGTGCTTCACCTTCCGTATACCCTATCCCACCCGTGGCATTTGGCTGAATCGGAAAGGCAAAACCGCGGCCAAGGAAATTCGCGCTCATTCTGGACATCCTCCCAGCCCGTCAACAATCTGCTGCACGGTGGCAACGACTTCTTCCAAAGTGCTTAAAGTCTGATTCAATGCCTCCGTATCTTTTGCATTCCCCAGCGCTGGTAATTTAATCGCCTGGACACCCGCGATGCTCATAAAAGGTCCGGCCAAATCCAGAATTGCCTGAAGGGGTTCGAAGCCTTGCATCAAATGGCCGATAGAAGTCAATACATTTTCCTGGGCGCATTCCAGAGAAGTAATCAATTCAGGATTAGGATTTTCAGTGGCCTTCGCTTTTTCCAACTTGATGCTGAGGCCACTCATCAATTCAAGAGAGGTTTTCAGTGACCCGATTAAACAATTCAAAGCTTTCAGGATTAAACAGAGAATATCTCTGACAAAAGGAATCATTCCGGCCGGCGTGAGCATTAAAAAACAAGGAGCCAGATCAGCCACAGCCTCAACGATTTCTTTGATAATCGCCGGCGTCGGGGGCGGACTGGTAATCGCGTCACTTAGAGGTTTGAGGAGTTTAAGAATTTTAAGCACACACTCCATGCTGCCCATCAGTGGTGCGACCTGCAGCATCAGACTAAATGTGAGCGAACAATCATTGGGAATATTCTGTCCGGCATTGTTTAATGACGATAAAGTCAATCCGGATGGTAATGTCACGGTTAATTTCTTGGGTTCCGGCAACCTTAGGTCCACGCACTTCGGCGCACTAAGGGTTTCGCGCAGCTTGTCAGGTACCGGTATATCTACATTAGCCATAACGTTAACTTGACGTTTAAATCGTATTCGGGTTCGGTGCCACTACCCGTCCATTTATGGTGATTACCGAGCCTTCCAGCTCTAGAACACCGCTGGTTTTGATAGACATAGTGCCGTTGGTGGAGAGGGTGATGGAATCGCCATTGGAGTTTTCCACCACAACAGCACCTACCGCCCCAGAATCCTCAGGGTCCAGCATGCTGATGCGATGTCCGGTGGGTGTCTGAATCCGATAATGCCGAACATGGGTATCCAGATCAGTGCCGGTTCCGGGTGGCTTGTCCTGACCGTTGTAGAGGCCCCCTAAAACCACTGGCAAACGCATATCACCGTGAATAAATGCAACCAATACTTCACTTTTAATTTTCGGAATAAAAAAAGCACCGTGATTCGGGCCAGCGAAAAACTGCAGAACACGGCACCATTCACTTTCCATTTGGTCGTTAAACCACGGGTAGGTGAGCTTGACCATGCCGTCGTTCCGCACGTCAGTCACCAGAGCTTCGGCAACGCCGTAAAAGCGCCGATCGGTACTACGTGATCGCGGGGGCTGATTACTCATTATGCCTGCCCTCTGCTGAGGCCTTCATACATACGCCGCACCTCGAACTGCGTTTTGAAACCGTTGTTGTCAAGGCTGTGTTCAACTTTTTTCACGTAATAGTCGCCGTCAAATCGCGATCCCAAACCAGACAGCGCCAGGTTGTCCCCGGGACGCAAATCCGGCAGGCCGATAATCTGGCCTGTTGCAGTGATGTAGCGATAGGCCCGCTCCAGCAGTAAACTTTTTGCCAATTCAAAAGCTTCCTGGTGGCTGGTAACCGGCGCATCCACCACCACGTCACTTTTCTGCTGGGATCGTTGTGATGCGTGAGGGCCGCTGTTTCCAGCTAGAGCATTTCGTGGCAGGTCATCTGGACCCGCACTGGCGACAATAGCCTGCTTGGTGGCCGGATCCCATCCCCGTACAGTGACTTTGCCCACTTGTTCAGAAACATTGATGGTGGGCATGAAACTCATTAGATTTTCGCCCCAACGCAAAGCAAAATTTCTAACCCTGCCGCTATCTCTACCATCGGTAGGTCGAATGAAATACAGAGTGGTTTCGGAAGACTCCGGCTCTGTCAGCAGGAAACAGTCAAAGTCAATACGTTTCGCCCGTTCCATTAGGAACTGGGCGTCATCCTGGTTTTTCTGCACAACTTCGGCATGAGTTTCGCCCCCACGAGTGACCTCAACCTTGAGGTTGTTGCGCAAAGCAATAATTTCGGCGATTTGCCAATCCGTTTTATTGGTATATTTTGTTTCTTCACCTTGTTCAGGTCGCCGGTTTTTTAATCGGAACATACCGTCCAGGCCGCTTATCGTGACCGTTGAAGCACCTTGCTGAGGAAACTTTGGTGCCATGCTGGTAATTTGACCACTCATCATGGATACCAGACGGTCCGCGTAACCCATTTTGATATGCACCTGCCGACCCATGTCGAACGTGCTGTTGTCACTGTGTTTAAAACCGAGCACGCCCTGGTCCGGATTTGCAATGGTGAGATCAAAACTTGTCATGTTGTCCATGTCCATGTTCACTTTGATGCTCAGAATATCGGCAATGGTTTGAGGCGACAGATCCTCCCCATCGATTTCAATGTGAAAACCGGGTGCGTAATAGTCGGTATGCGGTAGTCCGGATAGTTGGATGGGCGTCTGCATTGGATTAACGCAAGCGTGGCAGATTCAATACATGACCCGGCTCCAAACGGCGGGGATCTTCAATTCCGTTATTGCGGGCAATCTCACGCCACCGGGTCACATCGTTGTAAGCTAGAGCGGCGATACTGGCCAGGGTATCCCCCCGCCGCACCACGTGGCTTTTTTCCACATCGGGCGAAAATCTCGGCCGCTCTGATACCTGATCTTCCACAGTGCGATATTCCTTTAATACCAGATTGAGTTTTGCACGAATTGGAATACCTTCGGCCGTGAATAGCACGTAAGTGATATTCAGACTTTCCACAACGCCTTTAAAGATTTCTCCGTCCCAGACAAAACGTACAATAGGCGGCGCATGTGTTTCACTTTTGATGTTCATCAAATGACGCAACTTATTGGTATATCGCGTACGCACATCCTCCAACGTGTCTGACGTATCCACTATTAATTCCGCGCTCAGTTTTTCCGCTGCGCCATGTACGTATTGAATTGGTGGAGTCTCCAACCCGGGAATGACCATATCGGCAAAATTGTTGGTTTTTTGCAGCTGGTACTCGGTAGGATTGAAGCGTAATGGAATAATCGGGTCCTCTTCACCGCTGGGTACGAGTATTTCCAGAATCGCTTTACCGCTATCCGGACCCGTACTATTGCTCGGTGTTAACATCACAAGTCTCCTTCCTGATAGCTGTCGCCCAACATTTGATCCCGGCGCAAACGCTGCCTGAGAGCTTGTTGTTGCTCCTGAGCTTGAGCCCATTCATTGATAAAGCGAGCAAAGTATCGTGCGAAAACCTGTGCATCGTCCTCGCCACTTACATCAAATTGCACTTCCAGATTTTCTATGGAAATCATTAGCTGAATACCTCCACGACTGTGTCTATTGCATTGCCGATATCAAAGATGCCACCGGCAAGAGTCAATCCTTGGTGCACAATTTCCAGACTTTCCACTGCTACCCCATTTTCCATAGCATTGAGATCCGGACCCCTCCAGCCGGATGCGAGTCCGCCGCGAAATTCCCAGGCCATCACTCTCTCTCCATGGTGATCTAGCAGAATAATCGAACCGTCGCGTCGCGCGCCAAGTGATTGGCTCAAGCCAATTTGATACCATTGCCACAAAATGGGGTTGCGCATAAAACCTTGTTTTAAAGTGATGGTGTTCCAGCTATGGCGCAGCGGTAATTGGTGTACAAAGTCATTAACACCCCCTTCCGGATAAGCGGTAACTTCCAGTTTTCCGCCCAACCCATTGGCTTCCTGAAATGCGCCGGCGCCAACTTCCGGCAACAGACGCGCTTGTTGCGGAGGTAAATAAGCATCGGCTTTATCCAGAGTGACAATAAACCGAAATACGGGTAGTAAATCCGTCACGGGTTGATTACCTCCAGGCGGCCCTCGCGGCTCATAGCGATACGTAGAGTTATAAACTCCATGGGTACGGCTGGCGCCAATTGAATATCGCAGTGCACCTGACCGAGATCCTGTAAATTCACGGGGTTATTGGACTCATCGCAGATGACACGGAAAGCTTGTTCCGGCCTTTCACCTTTTAACGCGCCGGCACGATAGGCCTGCAGTAAAACGGTGGTAATCGCGCGCACTAGCACTAGCCATAGACGTGGGCCGTTGTCGCTGAACACCAGGGGATCCGCTACCCGACGAATCGAACGCACCAAGCGATGAATCAAACGGCGATGCGCTAGGTAAAGCCCTTCAGGATTGGATTTCGGGTCTGCGAGGGTACGTCCACCCCAGACTTCCATCCCACGCCCCTGGCCGCAGCGCAAAGGATTTAACCCGCTTTCTACCAGACTCGCCTGTTCAAAAGCGTTGTAGACTTGACTGGTGTCGACAGCGTCAAACAAAGCAGCATTTGCTGGTGTATGATGGGCGCCACGCTCGCGATCCAGCCGGCTGATCAAGCCTGCAACATGTCCTACCGGCGGCACTCGACGTAAGGGTTCAATCACTCCGCCCGTAGGATTTTTAACATCTAACCAAGGCTGATAAACCGCAACTGAGCGGGCGCTGACCGAAGCGAGTTGTGCGCGCCGACGTTCTGCCCACCCGCGGGCAGCGTTCATACCCACTTCGGACAATGGAGGTGTTACAATGATTTGACGATCCAGAGCTGCGTCGGCGCGTGCGGCGATTTGTGCCAGCAGACGATAGGAATCATTGGGCGGGTCTGGCAATCGGTACATATCAGGCAGCGTGATCAACGCAACTTCTGGCTCAGTCAGCAAGTGCTCCACGTCTGTCAGGTACTGGTTCAAATCCGCTTGCTGTTCACTGCCGTTTTGTAATTCGATTGGTCCCCAGGTCATCCGCACAGGTCCCTGGTGTGGAGTGGGTATCGGTTTATTATCGGGGACAGCCGTTATACGGATCAGATTCGATCTCTCCGCTACTTGCTGTTGCAGCAGAGCTGGTGAAACGTTCGAAAAATATTCTGGCAAACCGTACGGTGACTCCACTTTGATAGTTAACTCGGGTTTCCCTAGTCGCCCACGCAACAGATAGTTGATAGTCACTCGCGAACCATTTGCCCACTCGCCCGGACTGCTGGCTTCAATGATGTAACGAGAAGACAAAAACCCTGCAGCTGCCGGTGCGCTGGGCAGCCATTGGTGTGTGTTTGGGTCGAGATCGCCGATTTGCCAAACTGCACTCGCGCTGGAATTCCGAACTCCAAGTACTCTAACTACATAAGCGATTTCTCCCCCGTTTTCAAAATAGCCCCGCAGGCAGAAGGGTGTATCATAAGCATGGGTTTCACCACCAAATTGATTCACGTAGTCGCGCCATCCCTCGACCCTGGTCAGCCGACCAACAGGTCCGCGCAGAGTCGATCCAATAAAACCGGCAATATCGGTGCGGAGGGTTTCGATATCCGCAGGCGTTTTTGTGGATTCGAAATACAGACCCGGCGCTTTTAAATCGATATTGGCCATATGCAATTTTTCTTATCTTAGCCCGGGATGCCTTCCTTATTTCTTCTCTCCATCGATGGACAAACCTTGGTGACAAATTTCCAGCGTTTCCATGGATATCTCATTATTGGAAGCATTGAGCCCTGGACCCGTGTATTTGCAAGGCCAGGCGTCTTTGAAATTCCAACGCATCACCTCATCGCCTTTTTCATCAAGCAGTGCTATGTTGCCGTCAGTTCGTTGCACTTCGCCTTTCATTGCGGTACGGATCCAATCCCAAAAACGGAGATCGCCAGTGGAACCCCGCTTGAGCGTGATATTAGTAAATTTTTTCAACCCCGGAATCTTGCGTACGGTGATATCTTCGTTGCCATTGCGGTATTCGATGGGACTTACTTCTGTCTCCAGACCAGAAGCTTCGCTGAAGGCACCGTGCATATCCTTTCCGTCGTTATTGACCCCGCTGATGGTGACAAGAAAGTTATAACCCCCGTAAGGATCGGGACGAATAATGTTAGGCATCGTTAACTCCTCATGATGTGTCTTTAAAAAAAGAGCCTTTAATAAACCATTTCGTAAAATCTCAGGTTGTTAATTCAACCGTTTTTTGTTGAATACGGAAAATTACAAACTCAGCAGGTTTCACCGGAGCGATGCCCACTTCGCAAATCAATCGTCCGGCATCGATATCCGCAGGGGTCATTGTTTCCGGTCCACAGCGCACAAAGAAAGCCTGCTCCTCCGCGTTGCCCAGTAAGGCCCCGCTGCGCCAAACAGTGACGAGAAAGTTGGTTACCACCTGCCGCACCCTGGCCCAGGTGGAGAAGTCGTTAGGTTCGAAAACGACCCACTGGGTACCTTCGTCAATGGACTCCTCGACAAAAAGGAATAGCCGACGCACGTTGATGTAACGCCATAGCGGGTCGCTGGAAAGCGTTCTGGCGCCCCAGACACGAATTCCACGGCGATCGGCGCGAAAGTCACGAATCACATTAATCCCGCGAGGATTTAAAATATCGTGTGCACCTTTGTCGACGGTAAATTCGAGTGGTTTACGGGTGCTGTTAATATCGCGGTTAATAATGTCGCGCACTACTTCGTTCGCTGGCGCCTTATGCACACCTCGCTCACGGTCGGTGCGCGCAAAAATGCCGGCCACATGACCCCCTGGTGGCACCAGCAGAGTATCCCGTGTTCGCGAGTTGAATACTCTTACCCATGGATAATAAATTGCGGCATAAGACGTATCTCGCGGTGGAAAAATGTTTTGCACATTACCCTGACTGCTGGGGTACTGTAGAATCGCAAAGCGGTCGCGTAAACGTTCGCATTGTGTGACAACCGCATTCATCAATCGGTTTTGGTTGGCCGCGTCCAATACAGGATGTGCTTCGTCTGGTACACAGAGCAAAGCGATCTCATCGATGATTTCAAGCCCTGCAAGACCGGTGCGCTGATCTGGTGTTAAAGCAGGATTACCTTCATACTCAGTTGCAGTTATCGGGTTGGAGCCGTCATCACCCGCCTGACCGGTTAAACGGCTGAAGGCGGCATTATTGGGCCGGGCAGGCGCTGCTGCTGGCGCTGTCCACTGTGCCGTCACCAGTGTGGAATTGGCGGTGATGCGGTTGATGAAATAATTGCCGTCGGTTGGTTCGAAAGTTAGGTCGTCGTAGTTTTCAATGATATCCGGGTCAACTCGGTTGGGATTGCCAATGTTATCGGGATGGAGTGGATCGACAAACGGGTTGGGGGCCTTACGAAAATACAAGATTGTAATTTTAAAACCTACGGGTGCTCCGGCCGAATCGGTGCGGGTGCTATCCTCTATTCGTACGTATAACCTATCACCCCAAACTCCGGGGCCGTTAGCGGCGATACGCACGTTTTGTCCTGCGTCCGTAGTAGGAAAATCCATAGAGGCTATGGTGGAATCACTGCGGGCGACACGGGAAATAAATAAGCGTTGGCCCCCATTTTCAAAAAAGCCTCTGACAGAATAGGGCAAGAATGAAATGCTTTCGTCTATGACATCGCCGAACCACCGAACATAATCACCCCAACTGGTAGTAAGTTTTGGCGTGGTAGGTCCACGCTCCGTTAATCCGACAAACCCGGCGGTGCTTGTACCGACACCCTGGATGGGGCGGGGCCCCGCTGGGACTTCTTCAACGTAAACACCTGGACTTAGATATTCTTGCATGGCATTTTCCTCGCGCTTACATAATGGTGAAAAAATGACTCTTTGATAAATCAGCGGGTAGATTAATCGTGATACTGTCGCTCCGAGCAGTGCGGTAATCTAGAGCGTCCAGCAGCACGGATGTGGTTAGAATCGGCCACCGCAGCGGCAAGGAAAACACTCCCCGTTCATCGGTTAGCACCCTTTCACGCACTCCCTCGCTCACCTCTACATTAGCAACCGGATCACCGGCAGCATCCCGCACAACCCCGTGGACTACCCGCACATGATTTGAGTAGTTGTAGTTTGCGCTAGGTAGCATCAACACGGTTTGTGGGTGCGTCGGGACTACCGCTGCCGGCGTGGAATCGTCATAGGGATGAACATCAAATTCAATACCATCGCCACTCCGTAAGTATTCAGGCCTGTAAAAGCTGGAACGCAACAGAATCCGGTGGCGCAGAATCCCTTGAGTTGTCGCCTGCGCACTACGTCCCAGAGCTGGGTAAGAAATAACACCGCCGGGAGTTACGACTGGATCACGTTTCAGCAGATGCCAAACGGCAGATCCGTCCTGGTATTCCAGGTCCGAATAGACCGGATATTGAGGCGGTTTACCCGTGAATTCGTCTATTAGGAAAAGCCCGACGTGGCTGTACAAAAGCCATTGCTCTTTGGGGATCGAGCGCCACCTCATATGCTTACTTCCCCTGCTGCCGGTATTAAATTTCGAGACCGAATCGGAATGCGTCGTTCACTAGCATTGGAGTCGATATTGATCACCCGAACATCAAAAGTAACTGAAAGCCGATAAGGCCTTTGCACAGCGTGCCAGACACGTGTCTGCTCTTCCAAAGTTAATCTCGCGAGCTTTAATTTGATTGCTTCACTCGTGCCCGCCAATCCTCCTCGTAACTGTGGACCGCTTAATATTGCGTCATCATATAAAACTTGCAAAGCTCGCCCCATGATCCTGTGGTCAGTAAGCCGATCACCGCTCCAAGGAGTCAGCAGATAACGTAATATCAATGGGATTCCCGGCCGAGTCATTGTCAGATCCGGGGGTACATAAGAACGTACCGGAGGCCTGTTTCTTAACGTAGCATCTTCGACAACCTCGAATAAAAAAATCGTCATTCGGGCGGGTGCCGTAGAGATACTGCCTTGTAAGTCGTGGATTTCGGCAACAGGGGATGGGGCAGGTACTAGAATGCTCAAAGCATCAGTCAATACGGACTGCAAAGTTTCGGAAACGTCTGAGATAACAGATGAATCAGGCATTTTTCACATCCAGAACATCAACACTTTATGTTGAGCAAGAAAGATGCCAAGAATACTGACAATAAATATGCTTATGTTTCCTGCTATTACGTCTTCTTTAAAACATCATCGAAAATAATTAGGAGATTTGCATCCTAAAAATAGGATTAATTGAACCTGGATCCCGAAACTGAAAGGGGCTAGCACGGATTTGCAAGTACTGAGGAATCACTCTTGGATGAGCAGCAGATTCGGCAGTTGATTAGCTACCTCATCAAGGAGGTACACCTGATTTTAGTGAGCAGCATCTCGTTGGCAAGATGCAGCTGGCGAAGAACCAAGACTTCAGAATTGGTTGTTGCACCTGGCCTATGTGCAGCGCACTTGGGGATTCGGATTGTGTTTTCTGTGGCTACGCAACGGCAAGGGGCATGGCTGGCGATGGATTTCATGCACGACGCTTATCGGATGGCCGGCTTTCGCGCTTTTAACGTGATCGATGACTTCAATCGCGAGGGGCTTAGGGAATCGAGGTTGATGTATTGTTGCTTTCTGTCCAAACCACCCAGCCTCTTGAGCACATTATTGGAAGAGCCAAAAGCGCTACGGCTGGATAACGGGTCGGAATACATCAGCCATCAATTCCGGCAGTGGATCGAAGACCGGGGTATCAAGTTATGGTTTATCCAACCCGTCGAGCCTGCGCAAAATGCCATGTAGAGTGGGTCAATGCACAGTCCGACAAGAATGGCGATCACGCCATCTTCCAATCGATTGCACATGCCCAGCAACCGCTACCCAATAGTTATGGCGCTACAACGACTGGAAGACCAAATACCACCATTGGCGGGGGTAACATCCTCAGAAATTAGCAATGGTGCTTGAGCACTAGTCATATTAATAAGCCTTGAGCTCAGGAAGTTTATCATCGGTAGTTGCGATAAAAGTTTGAATCAGCGCCTCAGTCCTGCCAACGCCATCTCCGTACCAAATAAGGCTACACACCGTTGCGTTGGCACGATCCCCATTGATCTGTTGTTACGCTGCATCCAGATAACCCGTCGTGTCATAACGTATTGCCTCGAAAGCATGTTGCTCGTGCGGCGGATAAGCGAATCGACAGTCAAGAATCGACAGTCAAGAATCGACAGTCAAGCCTGCAGAGCAGGCAATGAAAACCTTGTGGGTATTGAAAGCATAGTTGCAACGGCAGTAAGCCTGGCTCTTGATACAGTCATTTTTCCAGGCCCTATCGAGTCATTCCTCGTCAACCTCCCGTAAACGGTGGTTTTTCAGAGAGCTTGAAAAACGGGATGGCTTAGTCCCAACCTGACTAAAAACACCTACGAAAACTGTCTCCTGAAATTAACTCTCGGAAAAGCTATAAATACGATGAGTTTGTAGTAGCCCCCAATTGAACCGGACACAGATGCACTGATGACAGGAGATAGGCATATGCCTGGTGCTATGCATAGTGCTTCGGGTTTTGAACGTATTGAAGTAGTAACCGGTGTTGAGC
>NZ_JCAHZJ010000012.1:0-1201 GCF_059489795.1 Nitrosospira sp. CT | reverse complement strand
CTCGACCGGATACGGACTATTTTGGAGGCGCGTTTTGGTTTAGATTATCCACCGTGGGCGCGCTTTTTCGTCCGCCTGAAGCAGCTTTCCGTATGTGCTCCCTCATAGACCAGGAGGATAGTCATGCGACCGTGTCAAAGCTTGGTTGTGAGCATCGCGTTCTCCGCGCTGATGGCGGCAGGAGCGACCTACGCCGGCGCCGAAGACGAGTCGCTTGGCGTTCGGCTGGTCAATCAAATGAACGCACTTTACGGCCAGCATGCGGGCGTTCGCGCGAACCACGCCACGGGGGCCGTGTTTGAAGGTACCTTCACGCCGGCGCACGGCGCCGACACCTTCAGTTCGGCTGCCTTTCTCAAAGGTGCTCCCACGCCGCTGGTCATTCGCTTCTCAAATGCGGGCGGCGTCCCCGACGCGCCCGACACCCACCCTTCGACGGGTGGTATCCGCGGCATGGCGATCAAGTTCCGTCTCTCGGGTGGCAGCGAGCAAGACATAGTCTGCATATCGGCCAACGGGTTTCCGGTGGCGACTGGAGAGGATTTTCTGGCTCTACTCCAGGCGATCGGTGCGAGCGGTCCCGACGTGCCCAAGCCGACGCCGGTCGAGAAATTCTTGTCGACCCACCCAGCCGCATCAGCGTTTGTAACCACGCCTCGGCCTGTGGCGGTCAGTTACGGCACGCAGCCTTTCTTCGGCGTCAACGCGTTCAAGTTCACCAATGCGCAAGGCACAAGCAGGTTCGGCCGCTACCGCATCGTACCCGAGAGCGGCCCCGCCTACGTAAGCGATGAAGAGGCGGCGAAGCGTCCCCCGAACGCTCTGGCCGACAATCTACGGGCGTCGCTCCAAACAGGACCAGTCAAGTTCCACCTTTTGGTGCAGGTTGCCGCCGCTGACGATCCAACCACGGATGCCACGAAAGTGTGGCCGGACAGCCGGCCAACAATAGAACTCGGCGAAATCGCGGTCATCAAGGCGTTGGATACGAAGAAGATCGAGAACGAGTTGCTGTTCTTGCCGACCAATGTGACGACCGGCATCGAGGCTTCGGATGACCCGATCATTAATACGCGCACCGAGGCATACGCCGAGTCGTTCAGTCGCCGCACCAAATAGATCGCCCGATAGCTCCCAGAAGGCTGTCCGGGCAAATAATCTCCGCTAGTGGGCGTTCGTAGCGCGATGGGCGCGATCATGC
>NZ_JCAHZJ010000010.1:0-1176 GCF_059489795.1 Nitrosospira sp. CT | reverse complement strand
GTTTCACTACTGAGTTCGGGATGGGATCAGGTGGTTCCAATGCTCTATGGTCGTCAAGAAATTCTGTTGCCAGAATGTCCAGATGGACAGCCCAGCGAATTCGGATATGCGATATTTGTGGTCTTACGAATTTTCGGTTATTTCGTCTTCACCACCGCAATCTGCGTCAGCAAATTGCTTGGGTGTTATATGGTCAAGCCTCACGGGCAATTAGTATTGGTTAGCTCAACGCCTCACAGCGCTTACACACCCAACCTATCAACGTCGTAGTCTTCGACGGCCCTTTAGGGGATTCAAGATCCCAGTGAGATCTCATCTTGAGGCAAGTTTCCCGCTTAGATGCTTTCAGCGGTTATCTCTTCCGAACATAGCTACCCGGCAATGCCACTGGCGTGACAACCGGAACACCAGAGGTTCGTCCACTCCGGTCCTCTCGTACTAGGAGCAGCCCCTCTCAAATCTCAAACGTCCACGGCAGATAGGGACCGAACTGTCTCACGACGTTCTAAACCCAGCTCGCGTACCACTTTAAATGGCGAACAGCCATACCCTTGGGACCGGCTTCAGCCCCAGGATGTGATGAGCCGACATCGAGGTGCCAAACACCGCCGTCGATATGAACTCTTGGGCGGTATCAGCCTGTTATCCCCGGAGTACCTTTTATCCGTTGAGCGATGGCCCTTCCATACAGAACCACCGGATCACTAAGACCTACTTTCGTACCTGCTCGACGTGTTTGTCTCGCAGTCAAGCGCGCTTTTGCCTTTATACTCTACGACCGATTTCCGACCGGTCTGAGCGCACCTTCGTACTCCTCCGTTACTCTTTGGGAGGAGACCGCCCCAGTCAAACTACCCACCATACACTGTCCTCGATCCGGATAACGGACCTGAGTTAGAACCTCAAAGTTGCCAGGGTGGTATTTCAAGGATGGCTCCATGAGAACTGGCGTCCCCACTTCAAAGCCTCCCACCTATCCTACACAAGCAAATTCAAAGTCCAGTGCAAAGCTATAGTAAAGGTTCACGGGGTCTTTCCGTCTAGCCGCGGATACACTGCATCTTCACAGCGATTTCAATTTCACTGAGTCTCGGGTGGAGACAGCGCCGCCATCGTTACGCCATTCGTGCAGGTCGGAACTTACCCGACAAGGAATTTCGCTACCTTAGGACCGTT
>NZ_JCAHZJ010000009.1:0-84566 GCF_059489795.1 Nitrosospira sp. CT | reverse complement strand
GGTCACTAGCGCTGTTATTCATGGGATTCGGTGCGGCCTTGTCGGTCAACCGGATTCCCCTGGGTTACGGATTGCTGGCGACAGGCTTTGCCATACTCGTCTACATGATGTTTGGATGGTTTGGTACCGTGGCCGGTGAAAGCGAGAGTGGCAAATTCAACAAGCAGGTCGATAAATCCTTCCGCTGGGGGATGAGCTGGTTTATTTTCTCGGAAGTCATGTTTTTCGGCGCTTTTTTTGGCGCGCTATACTATATGCGCATGCATTCCATCCCCGACCTCGGCGACCTGGATAACAAAATACTGTGGCCGGACTTTACCGCCGACTGGCCCACAGCCGGTCCTGGCATCCAGGAGAAATTCATGCCCATGGGACCCTGGGGTCTCCCCGCGATCAATACCCTGCTCCTGCTGACCTCGGGCGTGACAGTCACGTGGGCGCATTGGGCACTGAAGCTGAACAAGCGCGGGCAGCTCAAACTGGGGTTGTTCCTCACGTTCGCCCTAGGGTTTCTGTTCGTGGGCCTGCAGGCTTACGAATACAGCCACGCCTATTCGGAGATGAACCTCAAGCTCTCCACCGGAGCCTATGGCGCCTCATTCTTCATGCTGACCGGTTTCCACGGCTTCCACGTGACGGTCGGCTCCATTATGTTGTTCGTCATCTGGTGCCGCGTGCTGAAGGGCCATTTTTCACCCGAGAATCACTTCGGCTTTGAAGGCGTCGCCTGGTACTGGCACTTCGTGGACGTAGTCTGGTTGGGACTGTTCATTTTTGTATACTGGCTGATATAAGAAGGGCAGCCAGATAACCAGGATGAAGAGCATCCTGGTTCAAAGTGGAATAAAGCCGAAGTAGGTTCCAACCATCAGAAGGGTGAACAGAAAAAGCGACAATCCAATACGCAAGGTCAGGGACTTGACAACACGTGTGTCATTTCCCTTGTCCTTGACCAGATAATAGAGCGCGGATCCCAAGCTGGCAAATATGAGAAACAGAAGCAGTACGATAACGATTTTCAAGGCTTTATCCCGGAATTGTTAGGTCTTCAGGAAGAAGTTTAGCCGAGTTTCGCATCCTATCCAATGACTATTTCAGGCTGGCGTTTTACGCCACGATTATGGTCAACAGTAGCTGCAATAGCTGTGATAACGGTTATGGTGCAACTCGGTAACTGGCAGCTCTCGCGAGCGCAGGAAAAGGAATCCCGGCAGGAGCGGCTCGACCGTCTTTCACAGGAGCCGGCAATTACGCTCCCTGATCACCCGGTAAAGCTTGAAGATTTTCAATATCATCAGGTTGAAGCACGGGGCGAATACGTGCCGGGACACACGATTTATCTTGATAACAAGATATACAAGGGTATCGCGGGCTATCAGATTGTAACTCCATTGAGAATCGGCAACAGTGAGATGCACGTTCTGGTAAACCGGGGATGGATAGCGGCAAGCCGCGATCGGAGTAAATTGCCGGAAGTGGCTACACCAAGTGGAAAGATTTTCGTTTCGGGCATTGCAACGACAGCAATGCAAAAAACCCTGGAATTGTCTCCCGATCAGGTAGCAGGCCAGGTATGGGAAAATCTGGACCTCGAACGTTATCGAAGCAGCACTGGCTTGAAACTACAGCCGGTGATGATCCTGCAGAAAGATCAAACGAATGATGGTTTGGTGCGGGAATGGGTTCGGCCTGATTCCGGCTCGGCCAAAAATATCGGGTATGCCTTCCAATGGTTTGCGATGGCTCTCGCCGTATTGATTATTTATCTGGTGCTAAGTGTCAAACGAGAGCGTTACTAGAAAGAATAGACGGACGCTGATACTGCTGGCGCTGGTATTGAGCGCGCCCTTTATAGCCTCCTATACACTGTATTTCTGGAATGTGCGGCCTCAGTCCGTAAATTACGGGGATCTGATCGAGGTCAGGCAATTGAAAGGGACAGGGCTGAACGACGCGGACCGGACAATTTTTCGCATGCGCGACCTTCGCGGCAAGTGGGTGCTGATGTCGATCGACTCGGGTGCTTGTGACGAGCAATGCCAGAAGAAGCTCTATTACATGCGTCAGGTGCGTACCTATCAAAACACCGAAATGGATCGCATCGAGCGGTTGTGGCTGATCGATGACGAGCAGAAGCCTTCCCCCGAAGTGCTGAGCGACTACGAGGGAATGCATGTCATCCTGGCGAAAAACAGTGAGTTGCTCAAGGAGGTTCCGGCCCCCGGTTCACAGCATGATCATATTTATCTGATAGACCCCATTGGAAACCTGATGATGCGGTTTCCAAAGGATCCTGACCCTGGAAAGATGGCGAAAGACATCAAGCGGCTGCTCAAGGTATCCCAACTGGAACACGCAATGGGTACGGATATGAAACACTGAATGAAAGATGCGGCAACTGAATGGGTGTGAGCAGCAGAGACTGCTCCTGCACATAGACCAGTCATGATTCACATTGATTTGTCGAAACGGCGGGCGCCGAACCCGCGATAATTAGGAGACGAAACGTTATGGCTACAACGAGTATTGCTTGGCAGCAAACTGCTTCGCGTGTGCAGCAGTTTTACCGGTTAACCAAGCCGCGAGTTGTATCGCTTATTGTTTTTACAGCCGTTATAGGCATGTTTCTGGCCGTTCCGGGCGTTGTACCCCTGGATACGCTCATCTTTGCCACCGTGGGGATAGCGTTCGTTGCCGGCGCTGCCGCAGCGGTCAACTGCCTTGTCGAGCAGAAAATCGATGCGGTCATGGCCCGCACGCGTGGGCGTCCGCTGCCTCGCGGCACCGTTACCTCGCCTGAAACCTTTGTGTTCCTGGCGCTTGTCGGCGGCGCGGGTCTGCTGATACTGCATCAACTGGTCAATCCGCTGACCATGTGGCTCACGCTTGGGACCTTTGTCGGCTATGCGATTATCTACACTGTGATCTTGAAGCCGATGACCCCGCAAAATATCGTCATCGGCGGGGCTTCCGGCGCAATGCCGCCAGTTCTGGGCTGGGCTGCGGTAACGGGTGAAGTGTCGGCTGACGCCCTGCTTTTATTTCTGATTATTTTTGCATGGACGCCGCCTCATTTCTGGGCGCTTGCACTCTATCGGAAACTGGAATATGCAAAGGTCGGCATGCCGATGCTGCCGGTAACCCACGGCGACAAATTTACGCGCCTGCATGTTCTGCTGTACACGCTGATACTCATCGCGGTGACATTGATGCCCTATGCCACCCAAATGAGCGGGCTTATCTATCTGGTCGGCGCGATAGTGCTGGATGCGATATTTTTATACTATGCAATAAAAATCTACCTCAGCTACAGTGATCAATTGGCCCGAAGCGCGTTTCGCTACTCGATCATTTATCTGGCAGCGTTGTTTGCCGTACTGCTGGTAGACCATTACATACGTTTCTAAGGGGCATGCGTGAGGCATTGGCCGCACTATTACAACCTTGTAGTATGGTTGGCAGCGGCGCTATTGATGGCGCCGCTCCTTTCAGCATGTAGCAAGACGGAAAAGCCGGCGTTTCTTTCGACGGACATCACCGGCGCCGATTTCGGCAAGGATTTCAACCTCACCGATCACAACGGGAAGATGCGAGCCCTTGCCGACTTCAAGGGCCAGGTCGTCACGGTATTTTTCGGCTACACTCACTGTCCTGATGCCTGCCCTGCGACTATGGCCAATCTTGCGGCGGCGATGGATATGCTGGGCGCTGATGCAGCGCGTGTGCAGGTACTGTTTATTACAGTCGATCCCGAGCGCGACCGCCCTGAAGTTCTCAAGGCCTACCTGTCTGCCTTCAATCCCAGCTTCCTCGGCCTGTATGGCGACGAACGCGCGATAAAGAAGACCACGAAAGAATTTAACGTCGTCTACCAGAAACAGCAAGGCGGCGCCCACCAGCATGACAGCGTGGACCACTCCACCGGAACCTACATCTACGATACAAAGGGGAAATTGCGACTATACGTCAGCAATGACAAAGGCGCTGATGTCTTCGCACATGATATCTCCCAACTCCTGAAAACTTCGGATTAGAAAGGCGTTTTGCTGGTATCGAATTGAATAATTGAACAAATACGGCGATGTTCTCGTTGCCGATCCGCAAGCCAGACATCCCTATGGAAACAATTTCCCGGGATTAAGAATGTTATTGGGATCAAACACGCGTTTGATTTCCTTCATGAGCTCCATGGTGGCAGGATCGATTTCTTTTCCGATATAAGCTCTTTTCTCGCTGCCCACACCGTGCTCTCCTGACAAGGTGCCATTGAGTTCGATTACAAGGTCGAATATCTCGTTCAGGCACATTTCCGCCCGCTGCATCTCGTCCGCGGACTCCGGATTCACCAGCAAGTTGACATGAATATTGCCGTTTCCGGCATGACCAAAATTGACGTTGGAAAGGCGATGCTTCGCGCTCAATTTGGTGAGTCCCAGCAGAAACTCTGGCAGAGCCGAAACTGGCACGACTACGTCCTCATTGATTTTTTTTGGCGCAATATCTCTCAATAACGGCGATAATGTTTTTCTGGCTCGCCACAGCGTTGTAGCATCTGCCGTTGGGGTGGCCTGAATTAATCCGTTGCCCCCGCAAGCCCTGAGAACAGCGTCACGTGACTCTACGACTGAGTGCTCGGTACCATCCACTTCGATCATCAGCATGGCCCGCGCATCGGCAGGAAGCATACCGGGGAAGCGTCCCCTGATCAGATTCAGGGAGCCGGCATCGAGAAACTCCAGCGCACTGGGAGTCTGCGGAAGCGCCATGATCCGGACAATGGCGTTGGTGCAGCCGGCAAGGTCGCTATAATAGGCTGTCACGCCTCCCAGTGCCTGGGGAAGCGGGGTGAGCTTGAGGGTGGCTTCGGTAATAACTGCCAGTGTACCTTCGGAGCCAATCAGAAGCCGGGTGAGGTCGTATCCCACGACGCCCTTGGTCGTATAGCAGCCCGTCCGGATCACTTCGCCCTTGCCGGTAACTGCCTCCACTCCCAGTACATGATCGCGGGTGGTTCCGTACTTTACCGCGTGCGGTCCACCGGCGGAGGTCGCAAGGTTTCCCCCTATACTCGAAAAAGCCGCACTGGAAGGGTCCGGGGGCCAGAAGAAACCATGCGTTCTTGCAATATCCTGCACTGTCTGGTTGATGACCCCCGGCTCAGCAACGAGTACGCGATTGGCAGGATCAGCCTTGATGATGTGCACCATCCGTTCCATCGATAACGCAATTCCACCGGATTCCGGAAGGCTGCCGCCCGAGGTGCCGGTGCCTCGCCCCCGAGGTACAAGCGGGATCCTGGTCTCGTTACAGAATCTCACTGCTGCCTGAACTTCCAGGGCAGACAACGGAAATACCACGGCATCGGGCGGAAAAACCTTCCGAGTATTATCGTACGCATACGCATAACAATCCACCGGATCGGTATAGACCCGATCTGGTGGAAACAGCTTGCCGAGCTGCGCAATATGTGTGGCAGAAAGCATCAAGGATGTGCGAAAAGACAGATCATTCCACGGGTGCGGAATCCATATACTCGAACACCTTCACCACCTTCTTGACACCGTCGACCCGCTTGGCCAGATCTTCAGCATTCTCCGCTTCCTCTCCCTTTACAAGTCCAAGCAAATAGACAATGCCGTCCTCGGTGACAACCTTGACGTGGTTGGCCTGAAACCGACCCGAATCCATAAAGTGCCCCTTCACCAGAGAAGTGGTCAGTGTGTCATTGCCACGAGAGGTAAACGAGCTTGGGCTGCCGACGGTAATTTCATTGGTTACATCACGCACGTTTTCAACATTGCTCACGAGATTGCCAATTTCTTCTTTTATTGTTTCAGAAGGCGCCTCGCCGGTGAGCAGGACGTTCCGGTTGAAACTGGTGATGTTCACATGAACGTCCGAGCTGAATTTCTCACTGATACGCTGCCCGCTTCTAAACTCGATACTCTCATCCTCTACAAACATACCACTTGTACGGCGGTCCTGCGACATTGCAACTCCGGTTCCGATCCCGGCGGCCATCCCCCCGGCGGCTATCAGGCCGCAGGCAGACAAAAACGGAAGCAGGAAAAAAACCAGCAAGAGCGATTTCAAATCAAGATATTGCATCGATTTCCCCAATAAACGATAAACGTACAATAATATGCATCTCCACTAAAGATATATCGGGATCCCGGCTACGGCAAGCGGCGCGTTGAAAGCTCAGGGTCACGCCACAGGCATCTCGGGAAACCAGTAAAATGATGCCTTTAAAAAAAGAATATTTCAAACGGAATGAGCGCCCATGCCAGCGAGGTCATGCGTCTAACGTCGCAACCAGTTATTATGGATAGTTACCATCAAAAGCGTTCCTGATCCATTCGATGTCACTCCCATCAGTGCCGGATAACAACACGGCGTCGAAGCGGCAACAGGGCTCGGTTCTCAGCGAGAGCAGATAATGCCGGGCTGCACGCACCACCTTGCGTTGTTTCGATAAAGTGATACTGGAGCCTGCGTCCCCAAAATTCTGGTTCGTACGCATCCGCACTTCGACAAACACGAGAGTTTCCCCATCGCGCATGATGAGATCAATTTCACCAAAACGGCACCGGTAGTTTCTTTGTACCAGCACAAGCTTGTGCCCAGCAAGAAACGCTTCCGCGTTCCGCTCGGCCTGATTCCCCTTCAACCTAAGGTTCATTTCCCGCTATCCTTGCAAAATGCATCAATTCCAACCCCATTTTGCATGGGGAATCAAACGCCATGGATATTTTAAAATCCAGTCATTGGTAATCATCCTCAGAACAGAGCCTGTGGAAATCGCTTGCATGGACCAATCTAAAGCAACTGTAATCCCCGCTACGTTATACGTTGTCGCTACACCCATAGGCAACCTGCGCGATATCACATTGAGAGCCCTTGATGTGCTTGCAGCGGTTGATGTCGTTGCGGCGGAGGACACCCGTACGACAAAGCATCTGCTTACACGCTACGCCATCTCAAAAACGCTATTCGCCCTGCACCGCCACAACGAAAGTGCGTTATTTACAAAAGTTGCCGGGCTTCTTTCGCAAGGCAAAACGATCGCCATGGTCACCGACGCGGGCACTCCGGCAATCTCGGATCCAGGTGGGCTTATCGTCAGGTTTGTGCGGGAGCAGGGTTTCAAAGTCGTGCCGATTCCAGGCCCCAACGCGGCAACATGCGCCCTGTCCGTTGCGGGCATATCCAATCCGCATTTTCTGTTTTACGGTTTCCTCCCGACCAGCAGTGGCCCGCGGCGCCGGACGCTTGCCAACCTGAAGCCGCATCCCTACAGCCTCATATTTTACGAAGCGCCACATCGTATTCTAGAGTGTATAGCGGATATGACGGAGGTATTCGAAAGGGATCGCAGGATTATATTTGCCAGGGAACTGACAAAGGTGTTCGAGACCATTCATGGCTGCGACCTGGGTGATGCACTTGCCTGGCTGGAGGCTGATTCCGATCGCCGCAAGGGCGAGTTCGTACTCATTTTGACGGGGGCTGAACCTCCGAAGGAGGCCGAGTTGAGCGAGCAGGCACGCAGCACACTTCAGCTGCTGATGCACGAATTGCCCCTCAAGCAGGCGGTGAGACTGGCTGCGGAAATCAGCGGCGAAAGTAAAAACAGACTTTATTCACTGGCACTCTCACTTCAGCCTCATCCAGATTCCTGAAAGATCGATATGGTACAGTTACTTCCGGTTCCTCAATGGGTGAGCGCTGGCACAAGGATGAGCCCGCGTTTATAATGTCGGGCTCGCATGACCACCGTCATTGGTGGTGCGAGTGGGGCAGTTCCCCATCGATATTTATTTTTTTGGAGAGATCGACTATGAAAACACCTGCTACCTTCTATCACGCTGGCTGTCCCGTATGTGTCGAGGCCGAGCATCAGATTGCTGAAGCCTTGGATCCCGATCGCTACGAGGTTGAACTCGTACATCTTGGCGAGCAAAAGGACAAGATCGCGGCTGCCGAAGCGGCTGGCGTTAAGTCTGTTCCCGCCCTGGTAATCAACGGAGCACCTTTCCACATCAACTTTGGCGCCCCCATGTCGGCGTTGAAGTCCTAATCGAGAAGACGGCGGGCACTATGCCCGCCAACAAACCGCCCGCCCTATAGCTGCCGGTAACCCAGGGAGTAATATCTGCTACTCCCGTGTCTGTCCCGATTGGGTTCCGATCCGCGGCAATCGCCGCGTTACAATCAGTTCGTCAAACAACCGGTTCGATTCGCCTCGCATTCCGCTTCGGTACGTGCCCAGGGGTGACGGTAACAGAACCTCATCTTGTTCTGATTCAGATGCTACTCCTAATATGAACGCGACAAGCACTGAATCTCCTCTATACTTCCAAATATTACAACAGCTCTCAGGAGAAGCTCATGGAGCTCATATTGTGGCGTCATGCCGAGGCTGAGGAGGGCATTCCCGATAGTGCACGGGAACTTACCGATAAAGGGCGAAAACAGGCTGACCTCGTGGCCGCCTGGCTCAAGCCCCGGCTGCCGAAGAACACCCGCATCGTCGTCAGCCCAACCCAGCGTACCCAGCAGACGGCTTCCGCACTCGACAAAGATTTTGAGACGGTCAGTGAAATCGGTCCCGGTGTTTCCCCGAAGGCGGTTCTGAAGGCAGCAGGATGGCCCGATGCGAAAGGTGCGGTGCTCGTGGTAGGTCATCAGCCTACGCTCGGAGAAGTTGCCGCTTTGCTCATGTCAGGTGATCCCGCGCAATGGACCATCCGGAAAGGTTCGATATGGTGGTTCGCGCAGAAAAAAGGGAACCATAATCTCGGGGAGTTACTGCTCCAAGCCGTCGTTTCTCCCGACACGCTGCAAGCAGGAGATCGATAAGCGCTGTCTTCGCAAGGTTTCGGGGTCCTACCTGGTACTTGTACTTGGTACCGGCTCAGCCTCATCAATTACGCCGTACTGCTCCGATGGAATTCCAGCGATCCCAAGCGCCATAATGGCTCCTGATCGGACCCACCGGCAGTGCGAGCAGAATCAGCAATACGCCCGCGGTGATGCTGGCTACCGCTCCCAGTCCGGTATAGCCGCTCAGCAGAAGGGGCGCCGGAATCAGCCAGGCGCCGAATATGATGTTGGCCAAACGCAGCGGACGGCCCACTTCGCTCAGGGCCATGATCGAGAAGGTGACAACGAGGGCACCGATCAGATGATCCCCATTGGCGGCGGCGCCAGCGGTATCGAAGGTGACGCGGGAAAACATCAGCGCGACGCCGATGAGGACGCTCGCCCACATGCCCCAGGTGAAGCGCACGCCGGTAGCCATGATTTCATGCAGCACAGCCAGGGGTGGCCCTTCGAAACCGCCCGAGTAATCCGGTCCACCGCCTTCCATCGTATCTCCGTGCCATAATACGTGCCATAACGATTTACCTTTCCTTCTTCGATCCTTGAGGAATTGCAGCGTGGCAAGAATCTCATCGAAGGAATACGGAATCTGTAGCAGCATGGCAGCTGCGGCAATAAGGCAAAGCGTGCACCAGGTATCCAGCAGAATCGGCTGGATGATGATGAAATAAATACTGACGGCCCCGAGTGGAACAATCAATATCCCAAAGAACAGCACTATCCAGGGCATCGTCCGCCACCTGCGCTTGTCGCCGATCACGCCCGTGAGGATTTCCAGCACATAGACTGTCGCACCCAGGCCGGCATCCGCCACCGGCCATGCTTCGGAGATATAGGAAGTAATGATATGGGCGGTACCTTCGCCAAAAAATGGATCCCAGACATCTTGAATATGACCTAATTGAAAGGCAGCCATATAGCGCGAAAGAAACAACCCGACGAACGCCAGCGCCACGATGGGAAAACGATTGGTCATTCCGGAAGGGCTGTAACTCCAGCCCGGCGGAGTATCCGGCCCACTGGTGCGGGCAACCGCCCCGATACCCGGCGGAGGTGACACGATCACCGCAAATAAAATGACAAAGGCGCCTACCAGGGTATCATTGGCATAAACTGCCGCGCTCGGAGTCCAGAAGACGAGCGGTGCAAACAGCAACCAGACCCCCAGCAACGCCGTGATCCAGCGCGCCCAGCCGTAGTCACGCGCCAGCGATAGAAAGCCGAATATCACGATCAGCAGACCGGTAGTAATATCGCTTGCCGTCATCCAGGTTGCAGACATTGCTGATCCCCGCTGAGTCGGCGTTACGATGTCCTCACTTATCATCCAGGACTCCGTCAGCCCGAAAGTGAACGGGCTTGCTATCAGCCATAGCCCGAGAGCCACGTTTGCAAAATGGCACCACAGGCTTTGCCTGTGCTCGTTCTTTTCCTGTTCACGGCTTTGGGTAATCAGTGTTGTGCTCGGCAGATTACTTTTTTCCATTTCTTCCAGCCAGGTGGGCAACGGCAACTTGTTGCGCTTGTACCAGCTGGCTGGATTGTGTTTCAGCCGGACAATCATCCTCGGCAGGCACTCGCGCAGCATATGCCGCGGACTCCAGTTCAACAGCTTTTTCGCGCGCGAACAATCGAGTTCGAAATGATCATCGGACAATGCCACCATGAATGGTTTGACAAAGGGTTCAATCCCGCGGTCGATGGCATCCGGTACGATATCCTCGATCCGGAGCTGGAGCCAGGCGCCGGCAACGGCCATGGATTTCGGAATCTCATGCGTCACCCACGGCGTCCCGTGTATCAACTGACCGATCAGGTTCTGCAGGCTCTCGTAACTTTCGGTCGCCGGCTCGCCGATCAGGAGCGTGGTTTCTTCGGGCAGCTGCAAGCGCTGCTCCACCGCCAGCCGGAAAGCGAGAGCAATGTCATTGATATGCGAAAAAGATTGGCCATGCGAAGAATCTCCGGGAAACACATGGCTTTGCAACTGGCGTTCGTAGATACGCTGGAACTGGGTGCTGAGCGAGGGTACTTCGCACCAGTCGGTGTAAACGCCGGCAAGGCGAAATATTACAAACGGGATGCGTCCATGATACGCGCGCACTTCCTTTTCCGCCGCTACCTTGGATTCCGGGTAGGGCCATTTTGGCGCAAGCGGTGACTCCTCATTGATGGGCAGGCCGGGCTCCGTTGGCGCATGCACCAGCATGGTGCTTGCGTAGATAAATTGCTCCACTTCGAACGATTCAAGCGCCTTCAAAAGCCGGCGCGTCCCCCTTATATTGACCTCCTCGTACAAGGGATTAGGTTCGTCCGAAAAATCGTAAAAGGCAGCAAGATGGATGACAGAGGCAATCCGTTGCCCGTAGGCTTTCCGTAGCTGCTGAAACGCGCGCAATACTGCCGCGTCAGAAGATATATCGACACTGATGCAGTCAACATCGGTGCCGCATTTCTGTTCAAAGCCCACTATTCTGAACTTGTCGCCAAGCTCGGTTGCAATCGCCCTGCCGATCCTGCCTTCAGAACCGGTGATGAGGATCAGAGGTTTTTCGCTGGAATCTTGCTTTTCCATACAATCTCTGGAAGCAATCGAGCTAAAAACAAAAGGTTTATGCCGCCGCGCTCAGTCATACCTTTCATCTGATAAACGGTGCAACGCTTACCCAGGAGTAGATGCGCACTTTTCCGCTTCTGCCCGCTGTCGCTGTGAAGGACAGGAGCGGAACGTAGTGGCGCTTAATGTGACCTGGAATTCAGGCAGGGGTGCGGCATTGAAGGAGCATCAGCGGATACAATTGTCTGACTCTTGTTTATTTGACCCTGCCCGAATCCATGCCCGAGGACTGGGTTGTTGTATAAGGCGTTTGCTCATACGGCGTGTCGGGGCTGTCCATCGGCTGTTTCGTGCTGGAAGACTCGGTATAAGTCTTCGTTCCGTAGTACGAATTGATTGTATTCTGCCAGGATGTGTCCGCCATGTCGGGCCAGTCGTCCTTATCGAATCCCGGTGCGGAGTCGAGGCGTTCCTTGTCCACGTTGAGGATGAAGCGCTTGTTCTCTGTATCGAGCGTCAGCGCGCTCCAGGGCACGGCGAAGAGCTTGTCTCCCATTCCCATCACTCCACCGAAGGACAACACTGCGTAGGCGATTTTGCCGTTGTTCATATCAAGCATGATTTCCTTGATGTCGCCAAGGTCTTCGTCCCGGGTGTTATATACGTCCTCTCCGATCAGCGTATCAGCGCCCATCAGACGAGGGCCAGGTCCCTTGCCTTCCTTGCCGTAGTTTTTGTACATGCCGTAGGTGTCACGATCTGTGTAGGCCATGGTTCTCTCCTATAATTAATCCAATTGCATGATTTGCAGGAATCGTAATCCGGAAAACGATGACTCCAACAATAAGGAAGAGAACGGTTTCGGTCGGTTCGGTAGCCAACAAAAAGAGATAGCCCAAAAAGAGGTAGCTGGGGGACCGGCAGGAAGCCGTCAAAACTGCTTTGCCATCAGCATGTGCAGGTCGTGTAAAATGTATACAGCGTTGTTTCCTATCAATTGCAAATGCAGTACCACGCCTGACGGAAAGATAGTAAACGCTCACATTAAAGGATACCGACTCGTGGCCTTCTTGTTAGAGGCCGAAATAAGAAGCTTGGGGTTTTACCAACCGCGAAGTATTTATCCTTTCTTTCAGCTGCTTGCCCAAGGCAAGGGCTGAGTCAACGTTAATCAACATGACGAATCAACACATGCCATCGGGACATTCTCTCGAGCGCCAGCCTCTAAGTCTGCTGTGCCTTGCCGCGCTGGGAGTGGTTTACGGGGATATCGGAACAAGCCCGTTATACGTCATGAAGACGGTTTTCGACCCCATCCATGGACTTGCTGTCACCGAGAGCAACGTGATCGGCATCATTTCGCTCATTTTCTGGACGATCATGATCGTGGTGTCGCTCAAATACGTAACGTTGATCCTGCGGGCCGACAATCACGGTGAAGGCGGGATCATGGCGTTGCTATCACTGGCCAGCTCATCCGTCACAGACCGTCCACGCTTGCACAACATTCTGTTTCTCATTGGCGCATTCGGGGCAGCACTGTTTTTTGGCGACGGTGTTATCACGCCTGCCATTTCGGTATTGAGCGCAGTCGAGGGTCTTGAAGTTGCAACACCGCTGCTCCAGCCTTATGTGCTACCCATCACCGTGGCTGTGCTGATCGCGCTTTTCATGCTGCAACAGCGAGGAACGGGGGGAATTGGTGCCTTGTTCGGGCCCGTCATGGTGATATGGTTCGTCAGCCTGGGACTTATAGGTTTGATCAATATCGCGGGCGCGCCGCAGATTGTCGCCGCATTCAACCCCATGTATGCCTTTGCCTTTTGTATCAGTAATGGCTGGCTGGCATTTATTGCCCTGGGAGCGGTGGTGCTGGCAGTGACAGGTGGCGAGGCGCTTTATGCGGATATGGGACACTTTGGCGCGAAGCCGATCCGGTTGGCCTGGTATGGGGCCGTTCTTCCCGCCCTCACATTGAACTATCTGGGGCAAGGCGCACTGCTGCTGTCCAATCCATCCGCAATTTCCAATCCTTTCTTTCTGCTGTTTCCCTCCTGGGCGCTTTATGGCGCGGTAGGGCTGGCGACTGCCGCCACCGTGATTGCCTCGCAGTCCGTCATCTCCGGTGTTTTCTCGGTGACCAGGCAAGCCATTCAGTTGGGCTTCCTGCCGCGCATGCAGATCCGGCACACCTCGGAACGTAAGATCGGGCAGATATACATCCCGTTTGTCAACTGGACTCTGCTGTCGGTTGTCCTCATGGCGGTACTGGGATTCGGTTCATCCTCCAATCTTGCCTCGGCATATGGCGTAGCGGTCACGACCACGATGGTTATCGAAACCACGCTCACTTTTTTCGTGCTCCGCTATGTCTGGAATTATCCATTCCTCCTGGGCATCCTGGTAACTGCATTTTTCCTGACGATCGACAGCGCGTTCTTTTCCGCCACCATACTGAAAGTTGCCCAGGGGGGCTGGTTCCCGCTCGTAATCGGGTCCGTCATTTTTTTCATTATGATCACCTGGAGTCGTGGGCGGCAAATTCTGGTCGATCACCTGCGATCGGTTGCCATACCGCTCCAATCCTTCCTCGAATCGCTTATCGCACATCCCCCCACAAGGGTCGCCGGTACCTCGGTTTTCTTGACGGCCAATCCCGACGGTGTACCCCACGCCCTGTTGCATAATCTTGCCCATAACCAGGTCCTGCACGAGCGTGTGGTTTTCCTCACGGTGGCATACCAGGAAACCCCCTGGGTGCCGGTAGAGCAGCGCGTCTCGATAAAACCCCTGATGGAAAACTGTTACCAGATCACGGTGCGGTACGGCTTCAAGGATGAGGCGAATCTGCCGTACGCACTCGAATTGTGTGAACCGCATGGCCTCGTGTTCGAACCCTTGAGGACCTCCTACTTCCTGAGCCGCGAGATCGTGGTGCCCAGTCCGGGGGCCGGCATGTCACTGTGGCGTGAACGCCTGTTCGCGGCAATGGTGCGCAACGCCAGCAACGCCGCGGAATACTTCAAACTGCCGGCAAACCGTGTACTTGAACTAGGGGCGAGAGTAGAGATTTAGAGAGACTGTCCTCCGCTTCGGGTATCTCCGCCTCCTCGAGCGACGGTAACTGCCACTTCCTCTCAAAACCCGCTTTGGCGGGTTTTTGTTCAACCAGCTCGATATTTCTAACGAATCGACGGGCCACGCAAAAGGTAAAACTTGGCATTTTTAGTATCCCTTATCCATTTATCCGTAACACCCGATGTGAGTTAGATTGCCAGCTTGAGGAATTTTAGCGTGACCTTGAAGCATCAGCCTTGAGCGATGGATACAGAAATCCACAATCCCCATATCCCTGGCGGGCGTCCGCCCTCCCGACCGACTATCGCCGCTCTCACTTTCGTGATTTTTATGTCGCTTACCCTGGCGAGCTGGTCTGTCGTACAGGATCTGCAGGAACGGCATGAAAATACTCGATTCGATAAGCAGGTAGCAGAAGTCATCCACAAGATCGAGCATCACTTTTCAGGGTATGAACAGGTGTTGAAAGGGGCGCTGGGACACCTGCTTGCCTCCCCCTCCGTTTCCCGGAACGAATGGCGCACATACGTGAACGCGCTGCGAATAAACGACCGGTATCCGGGTATTCACGGTATCGGTTTCGCCAAATATATCCCACCGTCACGGCTTGCCGCCCATACTGAAGAAGTACGCGCGGAAGGCTTCCCATCCTATAAAGTCTGGCCTGAAACCCTGCGGCAAGAGTATACGTCGATTATATATCTCGAACCCTTTACGGGATCAAATCTGCGTGCATTTGGATACGACATGTTTTCAAATGCTGTCCGACGCGCCGCCATGTCCCGGGCGCGCGATAACGGAGAAGCCGCGCTTACCGGCAAGGTAAAGCTCGTGCAGGAAACCGGTGAGGATATTCAGGCAGGCGTCCTTATGTATCTCCCCTACTATGGCGCTGCAAATCTGCCGAAAACGGTGGAAGAAAGGCGCGCATCATTGGGCGGCTATGTATATGCTCCGTTCAGAATGGTTGACTTCGTACGCGCCACCCTTGGGAGCGAACTTGATATCCTCGATCTGAGAATTTTCGACGGGGAAGCAATGGCAGAAGATTCTCTTCTTTTCGACAGCGTAAAACATCGATCTGGACCGTTGCCCGTACCTAAATTTAAACGCGTCATACCTATATCTTTATATGGTCAAACATGGGTGCTAGAAGCATCCTCCCGTCCTGCATTTGAAAAAGCAATAAAGAATTACGAGGCACTCCTCGTTCTGCTGGGCGGATTCGTGGTCAGCATGTTGACTGCAATGGTTTCCTTTGTCCTTTCGGGGAATAAAGAGAAGGCTGCGGCACTGGGACGTGTAAATAAAAAACTGCTGTTGGCCATGGAGGAGCAGAAGGCAACAACATGCGAGCTTTCAAATGCGAAGCTTCGCACAGAGAGGATTTTGGAAAGTGTTACTGACGCGTTTTATACCCTGGATCGGGAATGGCGTTTCACCTATGTGAATAAGGAAGCGGAGAATCTGCTACAGCGTAATCGCGAGGATCTTCTGGGAAGGGTGTGCTGGGAAGAATTCAAAGAGGCAGCAGGAACAACCTTTGATCGCGAATACCATCGAGCACTCATGGAAAACAGGACAGTGACGTTTGAGGAATTCTACATTCCCTTTGGCAGATGGTTCGAGGTACATGCTTATCCATCTGAAGAAGGCTTGACTGTTTATTTCCGCGATATTACCGAACGCAAGGAGTCTGAGCAGGCGCGGCAGGAAGCCCACGTTCGTATCCGCCAGCAAGCTTCCCTGCTCGACAAGGCAACGGATGCGATCATTGTTTTCGGAATGGATAATTGTATTGAATTCTGGAACCAGGGAGCGGAACGGCTCTATGGATGGACGTCCGAAGAGGTGATGGGAAGAGCGGTTGACATGTTATATGACAATGTTGCCGTTTTCGATGAAGCAAACTGGGCGCTGCTCAGTGCCGGCGAATGGAGAGGAGAACTTGCCCAGCGACGCAAGGACCAGAGTACGCTGATCGTGGAAGCACATTGGACGTTGGTCAGAAATGATGACGGAGAGCCTCAGTCTATCTTCGCGATCAATACAGATATTACCCAACGCAAGAGCGCCGAGAACGAAATACTGCACCTTGCCTTCTACGATTCTTTGACGGGTTTGCCCAATAGACGACTCTTGCTAGATCGCCTCGGGCATGCATTGGCGGTGAGTGCTCGTAACCACCGTATGGGCGCGTTACTGTTTATCGACCTCGATAACTTCAAGCTGCTGAATGATACGCTCGGGCATGACATGGGTGATCTGTTGCTGCAGCAGGTTGCGCCGCGCTTGATCTCCAGCGTACGCGAGACCGATACGGTAGCCCGCCTAGGCGGCGACGAGTTTGTGGTGATATTGATGGGTGACTTTAGCGAAGATCATGATGAGGCTCTTACCCAGGTAAGCACCATTTGCGAAAGGATACGCAGCACCTTCATTCAGCCGTTTAATCTCGATCCATACATCCATTACATTACCCCCAGCATCGGTATTGCACTGTTTAACGATCAGTCCCAAACAATAAACGAACTATTGAAGCGGGCAGATCTCGCTATGTACCAGGCAAAAGCATCGGGCCGCAATGCCATGCGTTTTTTCGATCCGGGCATGCAAGCAGTAATGAATGCCCGAGCTACTTTGGAGTCGGAGTTATACAAAAGCTGGGAGAGAAACGAGTTCATTCTCCATTATCAGCTGCAGGTGGACAGCCGCGGGATTATCGGTGCTGAAGCACTGGTGCGATGGCAGCATCCACGCCGGGGTCTTTTGCCCCCGTCCGAATTCATTCCGCAAGCGGAGGAAACCGGCCTGATTCTTCCTTTGGGCGAGTGGGTGCTGGAAACTGCATGCAGCCAACTGGCAAGCTGGGCACTTCAGCCGGAGACAGCACAGCTCAATCTCTCGGTGAATGTCAGTTCTCTCCAGTTTTGTCAGCCCGATTTTGTCGAACAAGTAATTTCAATACTCGACCATACTGGCGCCAATCCACAAAGACTCAAGCTTGAGCTTACCGAAAGCATCCTGGTCCACGACATGGACGATACCATTGCAAAAATGATGGCACTCAAAGCCCGGGGCGTGGGCTTCGCCCTGGATGATTTTGGCATCGGCTATTCCTCACTCTACTATTTGAAACGTCTGCCGCTGGATTGGGTAAAAATTGATCAGTCTTTTGTAAGAGACGTGTTGACCGATAATAACGACGCAACGATCGTCCGTGCGATTCTGCTCCTTGCAAAAAGCATGGGGTTGGCGGTAATTGCCGAGGGAGTGGAAACCGGAGCACAAAAAGATTTTCTTGCTAGCCATGGTTGTACTGCTTACCAGGGTTATCTGTTCAGCCGGCCTCTGCCTTTAGATCAGTTTGAGCAGTTTGTGCAGCCGACTGAAGTAAAAGCTGTATAAGTTAGAATCTGGGGAACCGGTGAACCCATACTCGGGGTTTGAGCACTCACAACCAGCAGAATTACCAATAGAGCCACCTGAGCCGGACGATCTTCTGGCCGATATGATGGCACTCAAAAATTGGCGGGGGGAATACATGGAATGCTTCGTCCCTGCGATCACTGGATAACAGGATGAAACTCTTCCATACCTCCGACTGGCACATTGGCCGGACCTTATATGGTAGAAAGCGGTACGAGGAATTCGAGGCATTTCTGACTTGGCTGGCAGAGATGATTCAGAGGAACGAAATTGATGCCCTTCTGGTAGCCGGTGATATCTTTGATACCAGCGCTCCAAGCAATCGTGCCCAGGAACTCTATTATCGTTTCCTCTGGAAGGTAGCAGCTTCATCATGCCGCCATGTGATCATCGTCGCGGGTAATCACGATTCCCCTTCATTTCTCAATGCACCCAAGGAGCTGCTCAAAGCCCTTGATGTCCATGTGATCGGTAGCACCTCCGAATCTCTTGAAGATGAAGTACTGGTGCTCCGAAATGAGCAAGATGTGTCCGAACTGATTGTCTGCGCTGTGCCGTATCTTCGTGACAAAGACATCCGCGTGGCGGAAGCCGGCGAGAGTGTCGAGGATAAGGAACGGAAGCTGCTCGCCGGTATTCGCGATCACTACGCTGCCATAGCCGCCCTGGCCGAACAGAAGCGCATGGAGCTTGGGGTAGATATTCCCATCATTGCCACGGGCCACCTTTTCGCCGCTGGAGGGCAAACTATCGAGGGTGACGGTGTGCGGGACCTTTATGTCGGTTCGCTGGCTCATGTGAGTGCCGGGATTTTTCCTGCCTCCTTCAACTACCTGGCGCTTGGCCACCTCCATGTCCCGCAGAAGGTAAACGGTTCCGAAATCATACGATACAGTGGTTCTCCTCTACCCATGGGGTTCGGGGAGGCTAGACAACAGAAGAGCGTTTGCCAGGTTGAATTCCACAGTACTGCCGCGTCTGTTCAACTGATCGATGTGCCGGTGTTTCAGAAGCTCGAACGTATCAAGGGAGACTGGGGCAGTATCTCCACCCAGATTCGTAAACTGTCAGAGACCGCCTCTCAAGCATGGCTCGAAGTCATCTACGAAGGTGAAGAAGTAATCGGCGATCTGCGCGAGCGTCTGGAAATCGCCATTACCGGCACTCAAATGGAAATTCTGCGGGTGAAGAACATCCATATTATGGATCGCGTCCTTGGAAAAATCCATGAGGAAGAAACACTGGACGATCTCAGTGTGAACGACGTATTCGAGCGATGCCTGACCGTACATGAAGTGCCTGAAGACCAGCGGCCGGAATTACTTCGTGCTTATCAGGAAGCGCTTTCGTCTCTCTATGAGGACGACATGCAAGCGGAATAGAGAGGCTGTCGATGAAGATATTGCAGGTACGATTCAAGAATCTGAACTCGCTGGTGGGTGAATGGGAAATCGACCTGACGCACCCGGCCTTTACCTCCGACGGTATTTTTGCCATCGCCGGTCCGACGGGTGCCGGGAAGACAACCATCCTTGATGCCATTTGCCTCGCTCTCTACGGGCGGACGCCCCGGCTGAGCAAGGTTACCAAAAGCGGAAACGAGATAATGTCTCGTCAGATCGGCGAATGCTTTGCTGAAGTGACATTTGAAACTCAGACCGGTCGTTTCCGTTGCCACTGGAGCCAGCACCGCGCACGTAAAAAACCGGATGGCGAACTTCAGGCCCCGAGGCATGAGATTGCTCATGCCGATTCAGGGGAGATTTTCGAATCCAAGATCAAGGGAGTTGCTGACCAGATCGAGACGGCTACCGGTATGGATTTTGACCAATTCACCCGATCCATGTTGCTGGCTCAGGGAGGCTTTGCCGCATTCCTGCAGGCGTTACCTGATGAGCGGGCGCCGATCCTGGAGCAGATAACGGGCACGGAGATTTATAGCAAAATATCCATCCGCGTCCATGAGCGCCAGCGTGAAGAGCGGGAAAAACTGAATCTGCTTCAGGCTGAAACAGCCGGTATCTTGATTCTGGAGCAAGAACAGGAAAAAGATATTCAACAGGAACTCGAGTCAAAACAGAAAGAAGAGTCCGGTCTGACCAGAAAATTAATGGATACGGATAAAGCCATCACGTGGATGAAGGCCGTAAATGGACTGAGGAAGGAAATCGACAACCTGACAGCGGAAGCGAGCAAGCTGCAAGCCGACATCGACATTTTTAAACCAGAGCGTGACAAACTCAGCCGGGCAATTCAGGCAGTGTCACTGGAGGGATCCTACGCGACGCTGACCGCAATCCGAACACAACATGCGGATGAGCAGAAGGCACTGAAAACTGGGGAAGCAGCCCTTCCTGAACTGGCATTCTCTGAAAAGGAACAGGCTGAATCCCTGAAATCGGCTGAGCAGCAGTCCACTAGAACCAAAGCGGAGCTGGAGGCTGCTTTACCGCTCATCAGGAAGGTTCGTTCCCTCGATCAGACGCTTGCCGATCAGAAAAAGGCTATCTCGAAAGATGAAGACAGCTGCAGAAAGGACGCGATAAAGATCGATGCTGACAAACAGGCCAAGCTGAAAGAACAGGGAAAACGCGCCGATGCTGAAAAGAATCTGAAGGTTGCTGAAGATTATCTCAAGGAGAACGCTCAGGATGAGTGGCTGATAAGCGGTCTAGCCGGTGTTGAGGAACAACTGGACAATTTGTTCTCCAGGCAGAAGGAAATAGCTCAAAAAGAGGCCTATAAAGAGAAGGCAGTGACGGCTCTGGAACAGGCAACAAGAAAACTAGCTGCCTGCCGGAGGCAATGTGGGGCTCGGAAACAGGAGCTGGAGAACACATCAAAGAATCTCCAACAAGGCAAAGATAAATTAAGCCAGTTATTGGGTGACCGGCAGTTGCGTGAATACCGTACAGAAAAGGAAACCTTGCTTCGAGAAATGGTTCTTCTGAAAAAAATAGCGGAACTTGAAGATCACCGGGCTAAATTGGAAGATGGCAAACCCTGTCCGCTTTGTGGCGCGACAGAACATCCATTTGCGGAGGGCAACGTCCCCATTCCCGATGAAATCGAACGGAAGATTGGGGCGCTCACTGAACTGATAAGCAAGGCTGAGGATCATGAAACCACCATCAGACATTTTGAGGAAGCCGAAGGCACAGCCCGTAAAAATTTGATGGACGGTGAAAAACAGGAGATAACAGCAGTCAATGACAAAAAAACTGCCGAGCAAGCTCTTGCCGAACTGAAGGAATGCCTGGAAAAACTCCAAACTGATATTACTGCGCTGAAGCAGGCTGTATCAGCCAAACTCCAACCGCTCGGCATTGTGGAAATCCGAGATCCCAATGTTTTGTCGTTGCTGGAATCACTTCGAGAGCGCGTTAAAGCATGGCAGACACAGGTCAAGAGAAAGACTGATATTGAGAAGCAGATTGGAGATTTCGATAGCCAGTTGAAAAGGTTGGAGGCAGTCATTGAAACCCAAAGCAATGCATTGAATGAAAAACGGGAATATCTGGAATCCCTCAAAAAGGATTACGCCACTGGATGTAAAGAGCGGAAAGAATTGTACGGTGATAAAAATCCTGATGATGAAGAGCTTCGCTTGAAGGAGAGTATTTCTATTTCAGAGGAAGCCGAAAAGAAAGCCAGCGTCCTGTATGCTGATCTGCAACAGAAATTGAATACTGCGAAGGCTCAAATTGATTCTCTGAAAAAGCGCATTGGTCAAAGAGACCCGGAACTGAAGGAGCTGGAAGCCGAATTTACAGAAGCGCTTGAACTAGCCGACTTTTCGGATGAAAAGCAGTTTCTTGAGGCCAGACTCACTGTTGGGCAAAGGGATGCGCTGTCTGCAAAGGCAAGGAAGCTGGACGATCACCAAATAGCTCTCAAGGCCAGGCAAAAGGATCGAGAATCGCATTTGGCCACGGAAGCCGCCAGGAAGATTACCGACAAATCTCTTGAGGAACTGGAACCGCAATTCAAGGATTGCGAGGAGTCCCTGAAACAGCTACGGGATACTATTATCCGCCTCAAACACAGGCTGAACGAGAATGCTGCTGCCAAGGAACGGCTGGAGGCAAAGCAAACGGCTATCGAGGCGCAAAAAATGGAATGCCGCCGATGGGAAAATCTGCACGAATTGATTGGCTCAGCGGATGGAAAGAAATACCGAAATTTTGCCCAGGGGCTGACCTTCGAGATGATGATTGGCCATGCGAACCGGCAACTGCAGAAAATGACCGATCGCTATCTGCTGGTGCGCGATGATACCCAGCCCTTGGAACTCAACGTGGTTGACAACTATCAAGCGGGTGAGATTCGATCCACGAAAAACCTTTCAGGTGGCGAGAGTTTCATCGTCAGTTTGTCGCTGGCGTTGGGGCTGTCTCATATGGCCAGCAAAAATGTTCGCGTGGACTCGCTTTTTCTCGATGAAGGCTTCGGCACGCTGGATGAAGAAGCATTGGATACTGCCCTGGAAACTCTTGCGAGCCTGCAGCAGGACGGTAAGTTGATCGGCGTGATCTCGCATGTTCCAACTCTCAAGGAGCGCATCAGCACACAGATTCTGGTCATTCCCCAATCCGGTGGAAGGAGCGAGATATCTGGACCAGGCTGCAGAAGAAACTTAACCGGTCAAACTTCTATTCAGCCGTACAGCTTGCGTATTCCATCATAACGTTTTGGTGAGGGGCTTGGCCTGATAGATTTTTGCTTCAGGCTAGTCGTCCCTCCATTGCTTTTCCTTGTGATCGTGTCGAAAATATTTCCAAAAGCAGTTGTCCATTCCATGCATATCTTTATAACATGATGAAAATTGGTCATTAATATAATAGGTATAGATTTTGCTTCCTAGAGATTAAGCGAGGAGTTCAAGTTATGCGAAAGCATGGAGGGCGCCGAGGGCGCCATGAGAATTTCGACCTCGGAATATTTTATCTTGACAAATAAAGATGGTTATAGTAATTCGAACTTATCCAGTATGTGCTATTGTTTCCTTCGAATTAGGTATACTGTTATTTATCAATAAATGGCAAGTTCAGGAATTGATGAGTACAAGCATATGGTTCAAACGCACTCTACATACCGCGAGAGGCCAATATCATGTCTGAAAAGCAATCAAATAAACAAGAATCAGAACCACTCAGTTTGAAAGAACAGGCCGGCAATTTGCCTGAATCGAGCAGGAGGCGCCTACTCAAGGGTACGGTAGCAATTCCCATAATCATGACTCTGCACAGTGGTGCTGCGCTGGCGCGTACGAGCAATCTCGTGGGACCGACTGAAGATATAAATAGCGCGATGAAGGAGGATGGAACCGGAGATTTATATTGTGTCCATCCAAGCTCAGACGTAGAGGAGAAATATACCGGCACTGGTCCTGTTGATCTTGGAAACAGTCCAACCGCCACCGTCTATCCGATAAACGATGCAAATGGCGCTCCGGATCTACAGGCTCAAGCTACAAGATGCAAAAGCGAAGGTGGAATTCTGGTATCTGCGACCGCCTGGAGTTCTGTCGGGCCAAAGTTAAGCAGTATCTCAACCATCACGACGTAAATCGCATCGGTCCGATAGCGGACTCTCTAGCAACAAGAGCGTGCCTTCAAAAGTTTGCTGGCGGTCGGTCAGCTTCTCATTCCTGCAGATCCAGGAATGGAATGAGGAATTCACCGTATTCCAACCTGATTCGGGAAAAACCCATTTTCTGAATCAAATGGGAATGCAGATTCTTTCGACTCTTGACCAATCTCCTGCGTCGGCAGATGACGTCTGCATTTTACTGGCTGAGCAATTTCAGTTGCCGCAAGACCAGAATTTTTTCCAGCAGATCATAAAGACTCTTCATCACCTTGACGAGCTTGGCCTGATTGAGAAGGCAGGATAGGAAGCGTCGACGTGATAGTGGGACAGATCCCGTTCAGCGAATTTTTTTCGCTGCTCTCAAATCAGGGACTCAGAGCCAAGATGGGTCCCTTCAATGTGCAAATCCGCACAGCGTCTTCAACGCTTGCAGAGCATTTATACAGTCTCTATGGGAATTACGAACTGGTGGAGCGTGATCTCGTCGAGTTTCACGTGCAGATCAGTCCAGTACGGCTCATAAAAAAGCCATTCTCTCCGTATGCCCGTTTTTTTCTTGACGGGCGCTCGTTATTTCCGCCGTTTCCCGCGGAGCAGGCACTTGCGGCACTTGAGTGGGGCATTAATCTCGCGATTGCGGCAAGGATCAACCATTTATTATTATTCCATTCAGCCATAGTTGAGAGAAATGGTTACGCAGTAATACTTCCTGCATGGCCAGGCAGTGGCAAAACCACGTTATGTACAGCCTTGGTGCATCGGGGATATCGGTTGTTCTCGGATGAATTTGGACTGATGGATCCCGGTCGTGAAATTTTTTTACCTATTCCAAGACTGATGCCACTCAAGAATGAGTCTATCCGTGCCATAAGAAATTACCTGCCGGAAGCAACTCTCGGACCTGAAATAAGAAATACGCACAAAGGTACAATTGCGCATGTTCGTCCTCCCACTGAAAGTATCGCGCGCTCCGACGAAACTGCAAAGGCAAAGTGGATTATATTCCCTAAATGGGTGTCTGATGCCCCGCTCAGATTGGATCCTCTTTCTGACTCAGAAGCTTTTCTCCTTTTAGCCAGTAACTCATTCAATTATGAAGTTTTGGGCGAGACGAGTTTCCAGGCTGTCACCCGCCTCATAAGAAGCTGCCGCTGCTATAAGCTGATCTATTCGGATTTTGACGCCGCATTAACTGCTATAGATGCGTTGACTGATGACATATAAGCCCCCAGCGCACCACTCGCTATTATTGAACGCGCTTATTAGCCCAGCGTCTCTGGTTGAATACAATGCGACAAAATGGGAACTGTTATTACGATTGGCGAGAAAGGTGAAACTACTGGGTCGCCTTGCGATAGATCTCAAAGATAGAGAGCTTTTGGATCATATTCCATTACGGGCAGCCAATCTACTGCAATCAAGCCTCATCCAGGTAAAGAGACTACAGCAAATCACACACTGGGAATTGAACCGGATTTCGTGGGCACTAAAGGATACGGGCGCACCGGTCGTCGCCCTGAAGGGAGTTGCTTATTCTCTTGCTGGAGTGCCTGAATCAGACGGTCGAATTTATGTTGATCTGGACATCATGGTTCCAAAAGATCGGTTATCAGACGTTGAATCAACACTGACGAAGAAAGGATGGGTGCATCATCATAAGCTTTCCGCCTATGATGAACATTACTATCGGGTATGGAGCCATGAAATACCACCCCTGGTTCATTCTGAGCGAGAAACGGAAGTCGATATCCATCACACGCTCTCCCCGCCGACAAGCAGATTGGAAATAAATACCGGTTTGCTATTCAGCGCTGCTGTGGCGGTCGGCAATTCCGGCTACAGGATCCTCTGCCCGGCCGACATGGTGCTCCACTGCGCTGTTAACTTGTTCCAGAATAATGAGCTTGCAGATGATTTGCGCGATTTACTCGATATTCACGACCTATTGCTGTTTTTCAGTAAAAATGAAAAGGACTTCTGGAAAAAATTAATAGAACGTGCAAATCAGTTGAGTCTTGGCAGGTTCCTTTTTTATGGGCTGTACTTCAGCCGTTTCATTTTTCAAACGCCGATTCCTGAAAATCTGGAAAACGATCTGAATGAAAAGCCCAATCCGCTTTCACGAAGGATCATGCATTACCTCGTTCCACAAGCGTTATTTCCATTGCATCCGGACAAACATTCCAGGCATGCCCTGGTAGCTCGTTCATTGCTGTATCTGCGCAGTCACTGGATACGGATGCCAATTCACCTTTTAGTCCCGCATCTCGCGTATAAAACTTATTTATCAATATTCCGAGCAAAGCAGTAGGCACCTCCGCTGAAAAGTTGATACCGAACGATGAAACCCGCGAAGGTGAAATCCGGAGCGTGGAATTAAACACGGATCGAGCGAACTACTGGACCGTACATTCGTCATTTCTCGGAGCGTCTCGCCGCTTCGCTCTCACCGATATATTTGGAGGTGAGGCAAACCAGATTATAGGAATCATGCCGCAGCCGAACATTGGTATTTCTCTGCTCATCTGCTTGACGGCCCTTCAAGGTCTTACCGGATTTTTCTATGGTTGAAACAGGAGAAATGGCGCGCCCAACACGATTCGAACGTGTGACCCCCGCCTTCGGAGGGCGGTACTCTATCCAGCTGAGCTATGGGCGCGGATGAAAGGCATTTTTGAATCGGGCGCATAGGATAACGCTTTTTAACCGCTCCGTCCAACCTGAATAAAACCGCTTTTGCTTGAATACGTGAATCTATACAATAAACGTTTTTAACGTTTATTACTCGGGAGTTATTGTGAGCGACGTTGAAGATGAAGGGCATTCCACGCCTATCCAGACACCGGGCCAGTTGATTGTTGTCGTCCTGGCCGCTTTCATAGTTCCAGTCGTTGTTTTATCACTCATCGGACGATTTGCCGTTGAAAGCTCGGTGGATCCAAACAGTCCTGCTTTTTCGGAAGAAGCCGTAGCGAAGCGTCTTCATCCGGTGGGCAAGCTGGCGGTTGCAGGCGATTCCACCCAGCCCCAGGCGCAAACAGGGGAAGGCGCAGTCGTGGCCACGGCCCCTCCGGTAACCGCCAGCGCCGCTCCCGTGGCGGAAGACCCGGGGGAAAAAGCCAAGAGAATTTATACCGCCAGTTGCGCCGCCTGTCACGCCACCGGTGCCGCCGGCGCACCCAAGCTGGGAGACAATGCAGCATGGGCGCCCCGCATCAAGACAGGCACGGAGACGCTTTATACCAGCGCATTGAAAGGCAAGAATGCCATGCCGCCCAAAGGTGGAAACGCGGGACTGTCTGATGACGACGTCAAAGCGGTGGTCGACTACATGGTCAGCCAGTCCAAATGACCTGCCGAGAAGTTGAAGGCGGAGCGGGATGCGGCGGGCGATAGGAGAATTTCATATCGCCCTTTTTTTTCAAGGTAACTCAGTTTATTTCGTTGCCTTCAGCCTGTTGGCAATCGTCTTTCCATCTCATGGCCATTTACGCAATCGGTGACTTGCAAGGTTGCTATCGGGAATTCCGGGAACTCCTCGACCTGGTCCGTTTCGACGAAACGAAAGACAAGCTGTGGCTGGTGGGAGACCTGGTCAACCGCGGTCCGGACTCGCTCTCGGTATTGCGCTTCATAAAAGAGCTGAACGATTCCGCAATAATGGTACTGGGCAATCATGATCTGCATCTGCTCATGGTTGCGGAAGGGTGCGCGGAGCTAAACCGAAGCGATACCTTGCAGAACATCCTTGATGCCCCCGATCGGGATGAACTGCTCGATTGGCTGCGGCAACAGAAGCTGTTGCATGTGGATGGAAACTACGTCATGGTGCACGCTGGCCTGTTGCCTTCCTGGAGTGTCGAACAGGCGCAAGCGCTTGCTGCGCTGGTAGAGAGCGCCTTACGGGGAAGCGAATTCCATGAATTTTGCCGTCAGATGTACGGGAACCGGCCGGATCATTGGAATGAAACCCTCAACGGGTATGAACGGCTGCGTGTAATCGTCAATGCCATGACACGCATGCGAGTTTGTACTCCCCATGGAAGAATGGATTTTGCCCATAAGGGTTCGGTCAAGGACATTCCTTCCGGCTATTTGCCCTGGTTCGATGCTCCGGAGCGAGCCAGCCGGAAGGCAACCGTCATCTGCGGTCACTGGTCAGCACTGGGTCTTGAGATCAGGAGCAATCTGATGGCCCTCGATACCGGGTGCTTATGGGGAGGCAGCCTTACGGCTGTTCGTCTGGAGGATCGGAAGGTTTTCCAGACGGCTTGTGGGGCAGGGGGAGCGACAAGGCGTTGGCAATAGCGTGCTCCGCGCTTCGTGCAAGCTCGCGGCGATTTTTCCCATGACTATCGATCGCCTCCGTAAAGACGAGTTCGACATCGATGTGCGGCTGACTCAATACTTGCCTTACCGATTCAAGTAATGAAATACGAAAGTATGCCGCAGCCTTGCTGATGTTACCGGCCATGTCGGTATAGCGGATTGCCACCGGATGCAGCATCGCCGACACGCTCACCGCGGGTTGCAGCAACGAGGCATGGAAATGATGGAGTATGGTGCCGTCGCTGGTGCCGCCCTCAGGAAATACCGCTACCCGATCGCCGTTGTTGAGCGCCTCTGCAATGTGGTCGTTTATTCTGGCCGTGTCTCTGCGCTTCGTGCGCTCGATGAACAAGGTACCCACATTATTGCTCAGCCAACCAAACAGGGGCCAGCCCCGGATTTCAGATTTTGCGACAAACCGGGCCGGGCATACGCTGATAATCGAATACACATCCAGCCAGGATACATGATTGGCCGCCAGCATTACGCGCTGTGTTTCCGCGGCAGGCAATATGCCTTGATGGCGCACTCTGACTCCCAGAATTGAAAGAAGCTGCGCTGACCATTTTTGCGCCATACGTCCCTGGGTCCTTTGACCGACATGCGGATAGATCGCGGATTGAATCAATCCGGAAGCGATGTGAAGCAGAAGGCGAGTCCAGCGTACTGCTCTTGTCAGCCGGCTGGCGGTGAGACTGGTTGTAACGTTGGGCATGCCGTAATATTAGCGCATTCCGGACGCGGGAATCCAAGCAACCGGAAGCTGGGGTTCACATCCTGCCTAGTACCAAGGTCATCTAATGGGTAACGCGGGAGACTCCGCCACCCGATAAAATCCTTACCCGTTCGCCCGGCCTGAATTCTTCGTCGGCTGCCTGCGTGATGGCAACAAGGGAACCGTTGTCGAGTCTCACCGTAATTTCAACTCCCTTCCGGCCGGTTACACCTTCCTCCGCCACCTGGCCGAGCAGACCTCCGCCCACTGCTCCGGCAAGGGCTCCCAGGGCGCCGAGCCACCCATGTGCAATCTGAGCGCCACCGATTCCACCGGCGACACCCCCTGCTACTGTCCCGATGCCGCTGCGCGTGCCTTCCAGTCTTACTTCACGCACGCTTTCGACCACACCCGTTCGCACGCTCTGCTCCTGCCGCGCCTCGCCGCGAGCATAGTCGCTTCCCCCTTGTCCTGCAACGCAGCCGTTCAAAAGCACCGCACCTGAGCAGAGGAAGGTTATGGCTAAAATGTGCTGTTTCATTGCGACCTCTCATTCTATAGAATGCGGTTGCCGAAAACCTCAAAGTAGCGCTGGTCGATCTCATCCCGGGTGAAGCGGTGGTTCTGTCCACCACGCTGGCCAATTTTCAGTGCCCCCATGAGTGAACCGAGCTGCCCAGCACTTTGCCAATCCATTCCCTTGGCGATTCCATAAAGCAAGCCTGCCCGATATGCATCGCCACAGCCGGTGGGATCGACCACTCTATCCGGCTTAACGCACGGGATCTCGATCTGTTGACCGTCCGCGTAAACTGTCGATCCTTGTGCGCCCTTTGTGACAATCAATCCCTTTACAAGTTTCGCCAGCGCCTCCATCGTGATGCCGGTTCGTTCCTGCAGCAACTGCCCCTCATAATCGTTGGTGGCGACATAGTCCGCCTTATGGATGAAATCGATCAACTCCTCGCCATTGAACATGGGCAGTCCCTGGCCCGGGTCGAACATGAAGGGAACACCTGCTTCATGAAACTCGCGTGCATGCTGCAACATGCCGTCACGCCCATCAGGCGCCACGATGCCGAGGCTCACGTTTTCCGCAGCAGCGATGTGATTTTCATGCGAACTGTTCATTGCTCCCGGATGAAAAGCGGTTATCTGGTTGTCGGCCAGATCCGTGGTGATGAACGCCTGGGCAGTGAACGAGCCTTGCACGTGCCGTATATGTGTTTGCGCCAGATTCAGACCTGAAAGGCGTTCCGCATACGGCTGATAATCATCCCCCACCGTTGCCATGATGAGGGGAGAACCTCCCATCATCTGTAAATTGTAGGCGATATTGCCGGCACAGCCGCCAAATTCCCTGCGCATATCCGGCACCAGGAAAGCAACGTTCAGTATATGAATTTTTTCCGGCAGGATATGGTTCCTGAAATGATCGCCGAACACCATAATGGTGTCATAGGCGATGGAGCCGCAAATGAGTGTATGCATGGGGAAGTGCCTGAAAAGCCTGAGCTGTTAAGCTACGCTTACGCTTGGAATCGCAGTGAGGGTTTCAGTCCTGGTTACGCTTATGTTGCGCGTGGGTGCTTTCCAGGCCAGATCCGGCTCGCGCGCGGCCTTTACGTCATCCAGCCGGCGGACGGGCGTGGTATGAGGGGCGTTTTTCACCAAGTCCGGCTGCGTATGGGCTTCCTCCAGGATTTCCTTCATTGCTGTTACGAAGGCGTCCAGCGTCTCCTTCGATTCGGTTTCGGCCGGTTCAATCAGCAGGCATTCCGGCACGAGGAGCGGAAAATAGGTCGTTGGGGCATGGTAACCCTTATCAAGCAGACGCTTGGCGAGGTTCATCGCGGTGATGCCGGTTTTTTCCTTCAGATCCTTCAGGGTAACGATAAATTCATGGCTGGCCCTGCGGTTGGGATAGGCGATCTCGAAACCCGCCTTTCGCAGTTCCGCCATCAGGTAGTTGGCGTTGAGCGCCGCAAACTCGGCCACTCGATGCATGCCTTCCGCCCCGAGCAGGCGTACGTACACATAGGCGCGCAACAGAACACCTGCGTTCCCCATGTGCGCCGAAAGTCTTCCGATCGATTGTGGTATCTCCTTCTCCGTTTGCCAGCGATAGTTCCCGTTTTCAAATGCCACGATAGGCACAGGCATAAACGGCAACAGCCGCGGTGCGACACCAACCGGAGCCGAGCCGGGGCCTCCGCCGCCATGCGGGGTGGAAAACGTCTTGTGAAGATTGATGTGAATGACGTCAAAGCCCATGTCGCCTGGCTTGACCTTGCCAAGTATGGCGTTCAGGTTTGCGCCATCGTAATAGAGCAATCCGCCTGCCTGATGGACTATCCTGCTCATCTCGGCGACATTCTCTTCGAATACACCGAGCGTGGAAGGATTGGTCAGCATCAGCCCGGCTGTCTTCGGACCGACCGCTGCTTTCAGGGCAGCCATGTCCACATTACCTTCCTTGTCGGTGGCAATCTCCACGACCTTGTAGCCGCACATGACCGCTGTGGCAGGATTAGTGCCATGCGCCGCGTCCGGAACGATGATTTCGGTTCGGGCGGTGTCCCCCCGCGACTCATGATAGGCGCGTATCATCGCGATCCCGATCAGCTCGCCCTGTGCGCCCGCCATTGGCGTAAGGCTTACCCCGGCCATACCGGTTACATCTTTCAGAATTTCCTGCAGCTCGTACATGCACGCAAGAAATCCTTGACCTGTGCTTTCCGGCGATCTGGGATGGCGGGCCAGAAACTGGGGCAGCATCGCAATTGAATTGCACGCCCTCGGGTTGTACTTCATCGTGCAGGAACCCAACGGATAAAAATGCGTGTCTATCGAAAAATTCTTTTGCGACAGCCGTGTGTAGTGGCGCACCGCGTCCATCTCGGACACTTCCGGCAGCAGCGGCAGGGTTTTGCGCAACAGCTTCTCCGGAATATCCGTTGCTTCCGCAGCTTTCGGAGATTGGGAATAATTACGCCGGCCAGGGCGAGAATGTTCAAATATCAGCATGGGTTCAATCCGGTGTTTGCTAAGTGAATGTGTTGAAAGATATTGACAGGCAGGCGTCCGCCTTCCTGTACCTCAGAGCTTGAGAGAAGGAAGGCGCCGCGCATTCCGCAGGCGCCGGATACCGATGTCATCGACTGTCGCGACGCATTCCATCCTGTCCTGCTCAGGATTCCAGTGCCTTCAGCGCCGCGTCATAATCCGGCTCGTCCTTGATTTCCGGCACGAGCTGCGCATGGATGACCTTGTCGTTTTCATCCAGGACCACGACAGCCCGGGCCGTGATACCCGCAAGAGGGCTGTCCGTAATCGCCACCCCGTAGTTTTCCATGAATTCCGAGCCGCGCATCGTGGAAAGCGGTACCACCTTGTCGAGTCCTTCCATGTCGCAGAAGCGGCTCATCGCGAAGGGCAGATCGGCAGCAATGATCAACACCACCGTGTTTTCCATGCTGCTGGCCTGCTCGTTGAACTTGCGCGTGGACATGGCGCAGACCGGGGTATCAAGACTGGGAACAATGTTGAGCACTTTTTTCTTGCCCGCAAAATCGGCCAGGGTGACATCTTTCAAATCCCTGTTTACCAGAGAAAAATCGGGTGCCTTGTCGCCTACCTTGGGAAAGGTGCCTTCAACTTTGATGGGGTTGCCGGCTAGAGTGACCATACTGTTTCTCCTTTATGATATGGGATGGTTGTTAAACGTCGATGGAAAATGGGTGCTATGAATTTATGATGACATCGCCCAGTTGCGTGACGTAATTCTCCATGTCCGCAGACGTCTTCGTTTCGGTTGCGCATACCAGCACGGCATCTCCCAGTTCCGGATAGTACTCCCTGAGATTGAGTCCACCCAATATCCGCCGGGCCTCGAGCGCCTGCAATACGCTGGCAGCGGGACGGGGCAGGGAGATAACCGCTTCATGGAACAGAGGGCCGTTGAACATTCTTTTCACCCCCTTCAGTCTTTCGAGTTTTTCCAGTAACGCTGCCGTGTTTGCATGCGATTGGGCAGCAGTCCGACGCAAGCCTTCCGGACCCAGCAAGGCCAGATAGATGGTTGCCGCCGTGACCATGAGTCCCTGATTGGTACAAATATTGGAGGTGGCCTTGGACCGCCGGATGTGCTGTTCCCGCGCCTGGAGCGTAAGCACGAAGCCATCGCTGCCCTCCTGATCCGTCGTGCGACCGATAATGCGGCCCGGCATCTGGCGCACCAAGGGCTGCTTGCAGGCCATAAAACCGAAATACGGTCCCCCGCTGGACAAGGGAATGCCCAATGGCTGTCCTTCGCCGACAGCAATGTCTGCCCCTTTCTCCCCCCATTCGCCGGGCGGAGTCAGCATTGCCAGGGCCATGGGGTTCACGACGGCAATGGCAAAAGCATCCCTGCTCTGAGCCCAGTGGGTGAGGGCATCGACATCTTCGAGCACGCCGAAAAAGTTTGGCTGGGGAATCACGAGCGCTGCAAATTCTTCGCTGCCGAAGTTTTTCAGCCCGTCCAGGGAAGTCTGTCCGGACAGCTTGTCGTAGGGAATCTCCACCACCTCGATTCCCTGGTTTTTGACAATGGCGCGAACCACGCTGCGATAGACCGGGTGAACGGTCTGCGGGATCAGAATCCGCCGCGAGGTCCGGTGCGAACGCACGGCCATCAGAGCGGCTTCCGCCAGGGCCGAAGCGCCGTCGTACATGCTGGCGTTGGAAACATCCATCCCCGTCAGCGACGCCATCATGGTCTGGTACTCATAGAGCAGTTGCAGGGTACCCTGGCTGGCCTCCGCCTGATAGGGCGTATAAGAGGAGTAAAACTCGCCACGCGTGGCAATCTGCCAGACAGCCGCAGGAATATGGTGCTCATAAGCGCCCGCGCCGATGAAGTTCAGGTAGCGCCCATCCTGCTCGGCGCGCTCCAGCATCAAACGCGATATTTCCATTTCGCTCAAACCGGGCGGCACCCGCTTCAAGCTGCCGGTTTTCAGCGCGGGTGGAATCTCATCGAACAGCTCATCGATGCTGTTTGCGCCGATGCTCGCGAGCATGGCTTGTATATCTTCTTCAGTATGTGGAATGAACGGCATGATTTGTTCCGGGAATCATCGGTGAGGCGTAAAAGGCAGGCGAAATGACGGCGGGAGAAACAGTCCCGTTTCATTTCCCTCAAGTGATTTGATTAATGATCTTCGCTTTCGAGCAGTTTCTGGTATCCGGCGGAATCGAGCAATTTTTCCAGGTCAGCAGTGTTTGCCGGCTTCAGTCTGAAAAGCCAGGCGGCATAAGCATCCTGGTTGATTTTTTCCGGAGCGGAGGCGAGCTCCTGATTGGCGGCAGTGACTTCCCCCGTAATCGGCGCGTAAACATCGGCCGCCGCCTTTACCGATTCAACTACGGCACATTCATCGCCTTGCTTGAGTTGGCGACCGACTGCGGGAGTTTCAACGAATACCATGTCCCCAAGCAACTCCTGAGCATGCGGGGTAATACCGATAGTTGCCGTGCCGTCATCTTCGAGACGCACCCATTCGTGGGATTTCGTGTATTTCAAATCATTCGGAATACTCATGTTTTTGCTCCAGAATTAAATGATATTGCTTTGCCGTTTCATCAAACGAGAATCTTGCCATTGCGGACGAAAGGATATTTCACGACCTTCGCTTTCAACTGTTTATCCCGAACGACGACCTGAACTTCGTCTCCGGGAGATACCTCCAGGGGGAGGCGCGCCAGAGCGATCGACTGATTGAGTGTGGGCGAAAAGCCTCCGCTGGTAATTTCGCCCTCGCCTCCGCCGTTTTGTGTAACCACCTTCTGATGGCTGCGCAATACTCCGCGATCCAGCAACACCAGGCCGGTCAGTTGCTGGATGGCCGGCTTGTCCAGAAGAGCCTGCTTGCCGATGAAGTCCCGATCGCTCTTCAAATCCACCGTCCAGCCCAGCCCCGCTTCCAGGGGGTTGATGGTTTCGTCCATATCCTGCCCGTAAAGGTTCATGCCTGCTTCGAGCCGCAAGGTATCTCTTGCACCCAGGCCTGCAGGGGCCACTCCTGCCGCGTGGAGCTTATTCCAGAAACTCGCGGCGTCGACTGCCGGAAGCGTAATCTCGAAACCATCCTCGCCGGTGTAACCTGTGCGGGCAATAAAATACTTGTCAAAAAAGGCCGCCTGGAACAGCTTCAGATTCTCAGTGTCCGTCTGCGAGCCGGGAAGTACCTGCCACACCTTGGCGCGGGCATTGGGGCCTTGCACTGCGATCATCGCCAGATCCCTGCGCGGCGTGATTTCGAGAGCGGGGGCTAGCCGGTCGCGTTGCAAAAGCATCCATGCCATATCCTTATCGGCGGTTCCTGCATTGACCACCATCCGGAAATGCGATTCCGTCAGAAAATAGATGATAAGATCATCTATTACTCCGCCATCGGGGTTGAGCATGCAGGAGTAAAGCGCCTTGCCTGGCTGCGTCAGTTTGTCTATATTGTTGGCGACCAGTTGCCGCAGGAATGCGCGTGCGTCCTCTCCTTCGATGTCGACGGCGAGCATATGGGACACATCGAACATTCCCGCATCGCTGCGCACCTTGTGGTGCTCATCAAGCTGCGAACCGTAATGCAGGGGCATGTCCCAGCCGCCAAAATCCACCATCTTGGCGTTCATATCGCGGTGGGTTTGATTTAGAGGAGTTGTTTTCACAGATCGATGTCCCAAAAAAAAAGGTGAGGTCACGCCTGATGACCTCACCCCTCTGTCCTTTTTACCTGAGAGATTACGGACAGGGTTTCCCCTGCTCCGTCTGCCCCTTCGGTGGCCAGCCCAATGCCGGCACTCTCCAGATTGCCTTTTCGCAAGCGGTTATCAGGGATCAAGATCGACATGATCTGCGCCTGAGCGATTCCGGGGGGTTGCGCCTTCGGCGGCGACGATTAGTTCGCGCTCTTCCGCTTGGATATAAATGGCGAAATTCGAACTATACCCTAGCATGCGGGATCAATACAAGGTTTAAAGCGCCTTTGGAACTCCTTTAGAAGCTAAGCTCGCGGATGGTTTCATTCAGGTTTGTATAGATGGGATATCTGGTTCATCAAGGAATTTTATGTTCCATAGTGTATCTTATTCAGAATCCTTGATTAGAGTTCCTGACAGCAGCAAGCGACCCATTGAGTCAGCGGGCAAACAGTACAAGCGTATGCCGGCGGAAGCCGGTATCCAGTGACGTTTAAAGCACGCCATTATTGGTTTGGACTGGATTCCGGTTTGCTGGATTCCGGGCCAGGCCCGGAATGACGGCATTCATAGTATTTTCTGACCGGATCAATTACGAAACACATCCTCCAGGCGGATCGGACAACGAGGCACCAATGTATCTTGATCATTTCGGTTTATCCAGGCAGCCATTTTCTCAATCGTCAGCAACTGATGGTGACTGTTTCTATGAAGGAGGAGGGCGAGGCGCAACTCTGGATGCCCTTATCTATGTATTGACGCACGGCGAAGGCGAAGAGGGCATGATTGCTCTCACCGGCGAAGTGGGGAGCGGCAAAACCGTGCTATGCCAGGCGTTGATGAAATGGCTGTCTGATAGCATGCGGGTTATTTATTCTGCAAAGAAAGATTCGTCGAAGAAAGCTTTACTGAATTCCATAATGGACGAATTGAAGTTTCAATCGGAGAAAGAAGGCCTGGTCCTTCCACCCGCGCCGGCTGATGTCGATGAACTGCAGGAAATTCTCGCCGCCGTGCAGGCTGGCGACAGGCAAGTCGTGTTACTGATAGATGAAGCGCATACTCTGCCAGCAGAAACGCTGGAAGCGCTGTGGCTGTTATACAAGTGGGCATCGTCCCACCATAAATTGCTGCAGATCGTTCTGGTGGGCGAGCCGGAGCTGGAACGTACACTGGCTTCACAGCAGTTTATCCAGATCAGAACAGCGGTTCGCCATCGATATGTTTTGCAGCTACTGGATCGCGAAGCCGCGAGCGAATATCTGCTCTATCGGATGAGGACGATCGCAGGCTATGAAGGACCGGACATTTTTTCGCCTGCTGCGCTGCGATTGATCGACGTTGCCGCCGGTGGACTGTTGCGCCAGCTGAATATGATCGCCGACAAGTCGCTGATAGCAGCGTTTCTTGCGCAAGCTTCGAGCGTGGAGGCGGTTCATGTCAGAAAAGTGATAACGGATCTCGGGCTCAAACCGCATCCCGATTGGAGGGACAAGCGCAATCGCCCCGATTTCGTGGGACATCTCATAGCCGGCGCGGGCGCCGCATCCTGTGCGGCAGTCGTAATAGTGCTGGGTGTCGCCGGTTGGCAGGTCTCGCACCCTCAACCGGCAGGCATCGGCAACGCCTCTGCTTCCTTGTCGCTTGAAGCGGCGGCGCCGGGGACATTGTCTGCTCCCGCTGCCACGATTTATCCCACAACGATCGCGACCCCTCCCCCAAGCGTTCTTGCAAACGCTCCATCTTCCTCTTCCATTTCCGCCGCCACTCCGCTTCCCCCCGGGGGGAGCAACAAGGAATCCGGGGGAAAGATACCATCTGCCAGCAACACCCCGGCCAAGACTGCTACGGATAAGGCCGCTACGGACAAGGCAAATAAGGAAACTGCCGCCAACGTCGGAACTGATAAAACACCCTCTGGAAGTGGAAAGGCGGTGGCGACAGGCACGGCTGCACGAAGCGGCCTTTCTGCCGAAGGTCAGTCCGCCGGAGATGCGGCAGACCCTATTGCAGGAGTCGATCTGGCGGAGTACAAGCTGCTGAAACAACGGGTCGAGGCGACCCGCGGAGCTTTCTCCAAGGTGGACCGGAATCTGTACACCATCTTGCTATACACTACCAGCAATGTCCAGCCTGATCGTATAGAGCGGTTTCTAGTGCGAGCCCGCGCGCTCGTCGATTTGTCGAATATTTATGTTTATCCCTTCTCCAGGGGCAAGAGCGGGTTTGTCGTCACCTACGGCCTATATCCGGACGAGTACGAAGCGAGCATGGCGGTGGCTGGACTTCCCGAGAAATACCAGACCGCTTTCGATCCGGAATTGCGTACCCTGGGTGAACTGAAATAATCTGCGCCAAACATTGCCCCCATTGTCCAGACGCCGCAGCTTTGTGGGAGGAGCAGCTTATTGCCTGCTTTCCTGATGTTACAATCGCCGTTTCCTGTTGATACCCGCTTTCTTCATGCCTACGCCCCATCTTGATACTGCCCTGAGCGGTCCCATTCTTGATCTTGAAAAATGCATCCTCAATGCCATGCCTTCGATCGAGCAATGGTTGCGCAATGAATGGCAGACGCATGCGGCGCCTTTTTACTGCTCCGTGGATTTGCGCAATAGCGGGTTCAAGCTGGCGCCCGTCGATACCAACCTGTTCCCCGGAGGCTTCAATAATCTCAACCGCGAATTCATGCCTTTATGCGTTCAGGCGATGATGGCGGCCATCGATAAAATCTGTACCGGTGCACGCAGCGTGCTGCTGATTCCGGAAAGTCACACGCGCAATATTTTTTACTTGCAAAATCTGGCGACCTTGCACGCAATCATGCGGCATGCCGGCATTCAAGTCCGTATTGGTACGCTGCTCCCTGAGATCACCGCACCCACTGCGCTCGACCTGCCCGATGGGAACAAACTCACGCTCGAGCCGATCCAGCGGAAGGGCAATCGGGTCGTTCTGGAAGATTTCGATCCCTGCGTCGTGCTTCTCAACAACGATCTTTCCACCGGCACACCGGCTATCCTGCGGAATCTCGAGCAGACGGTCATTCCTCCCCTGCATGCGGGATGGACCAGCCGGCGGAAATCCCATCACTTCACCGCCTATGATAATGTCTCGCAGCAGTTTGCAAGCTTGATCGGTATTGATCCGTGGCTTATCAATCCTTATTTCGCTTCCTGCGGAAAAATCAACTTTCGCGAAAAAAAGGGTGAAGACTGCGTAGCCAACACAGTGGATGAGATCCTGGGCCAGATCCGGGAGAAATATGCCGAATATGGAGTCAGGAAAGACGCCTTCGTGATTGTGAAGGCCAATGCCGGTACGTACGGAATGGGGATAATGACCGTAAAAGATGGCGCAGAAGTGCGCACGCTCAGCCGGAAACAGCGCAACAAGATGGCGGTCGTAAAAGAAGGATTGCAGGTGACCGACATCATGGTGCAGGAAGGGGTTTATACGTTTGAGAATGTCGACGATGCCGTAGCGGAGCCCGTCATCTATATGATAGACCGCTATGTCGTCGGTGGTTTCTATCGAGTGCATACCGAGCGGGGGGTCGACGAGAACCTCAATGCTCCCGGTATGCATTTCGTGCCGCTGGCATTCGAGGATACCTGCCTTCTGCCGGATCGGGAAGCGCAGCCGGGTTGCAGCACCAACCGGTTTTATGCTTATGGTGTCATAGCCCGGCTGGCTCTGCTGGCTGCTGCACAAGAACTGGAAAAAAGTGAGGCGAGAACCGAAGCCATCGTGGCTTAGCGCAGCCTTATCCATCCATTCTCTCCGGATTTTCCTCGGGAAGTTTCCCTGAAAATGAATCCCGAAAATGGGCCGTCGCTCATCTGCAGGGGGTGAATCCGCTAAAACCATCCTCTCTGATGAAAGGGGACGAGCAATCTGACTCAGATGCTATGCTGATAACAGCCTCCCGCACATTTTGGTTTGATAATGCGCGTTTTGTTCACTCTCCCACCTCTGATGCCTCATCTTCATTCCATTCTCCATATAATCCCCCTGATAACATGAGACTTGCCTTTGTTCTTGATCACCTCGATTCAATCAAAACGCGCAAGGATTCGAGCGTCGCCATCATGCGCGCGGCGGCAGCAAGGGGTCACACGTTATTCTCGATGCAACAGGGAGACCTGGCCTGGCAGCGGGGGGATACGGTCGGTTTCGCGCGCACACTCGAATTGACCGGCGAGGATCCTCAGGGACGGCTGTGGTACCGGGTGGACGAGCCGGAAGAAATACCACTACAGGAATTCGATGCCGTACTGATGCGCAAAGATCCGCCGTTTGATATGGAGTATATCTACAGCACTTACTTGCTGGAACTGGCTGAAACGCGCGGTGCCCGTGTCATCAACAGCGCGCGCGCAATCCGGGACCATAACGAGAAGCTCGCGGTGGCGAAGTTTCCCGAATATGCCGTGGAAACGCTGGTGACGCGAAGCGAAAGTCTACTTCGTCATTTTCTTGCAGAGCACGACGACATCATTCTCAAGCCGCTTGACGGCATGGGCGGAGCAAGTGTGTTTCGCGTTCACCAGGGGGACCACAATATCGGGGTGATAATAGAAACATTGACGCACTATGGCACAAAGACCATCATGGCTCAACGGTATATCCACGAAATCACCGAGGGGGACAAGCGCATCCTGTTGATCGCGGGGGAACCAGTCCCTTATACACTTGCCCGCATCCCGCGGCCCGGAGAATTCCGGGGTAATCTGAATGTGGGTGCTACCGGCATCGCTCAGCCACTCAGCCCGCGGGATCGTGAAATTGCCGAAGCACTCGGTCCCGCATTGTTCAATGAAGGTTTGATGCTGGTGGGACTGGATGTCATCGGGGATTATCTTACCGAGATCAATGTCACCAGTCCTACGGGTATGAGGGAAATTTCAGACCAGACCGGCTTCAATGTGGCTGGAATGATGGTGGATGCCCTTGAAAAGATGCCCCGTTGATCCATTCCGTTGCCTTCTTGTTGCCTTCTTTGTTGTCTGGGTGCTGACAATACCATGATCGGGATTTTGATTATTTCTCACGGCAATCTGGGCGAAAGCCTCGTTGAGAGCGCCAACCACGTGATGGGAAAGAAATTGCCAGATCTGGCACACATTGCCATTCACCCTCAGGATGATCCTGACGTTATCCTTTCAAAAGCAGTGGAATGGGTAAGAGAGCTGGATAGCGGCGAGGGTGCGCTGGTATTGAGCGACATCTGCGGCGCAACCCCGTGCAATATAGCCACCCGGCTCGCTGCTTCCACAGAACGGGTGATATGCCTTGCGGGAGTGAATCTGCCCATGCTGGTGCGGGCGCTTACTTATCGCGCCGAGCCGTTGGAATCGGTGGCGGAGAAGGCGCTGGCAGGCGGATGGGACGGCATTTTTCGTATAAGCCCAGGTTGATAAATGCAACATAAAGAGATCAAGATCCTGAACAAACTGGGGATGCACGCCCGTGCCTCCGCCAAATTCACCCAGTTGGCCAGTCGATACCGCAGCGATGTATGGTTGACCCGAAACGATCGCAAAGTCAACGCAAAAAGTATCATGGGCGTCATGATGCTGGCGGCGAACCAGGGTGCGACCCTGGTCATCGAAACCACGGGTGAGGACGAGATTGAGGCAATGCAGGCCTTGATACAACTGATCGAGGATCGCTTCGGAGAAAGCGAATGAGCTTTGTACTGCATGGCGTGGGCGTTTCGGAAGGTATCGCCATAGGCCATGCTCATCTTGCGTCTCATGCCGCGCTCGAGGTCGCCCATCACGTCGTGCCCGAGGATCAGGTCACCCATGAAATCTCCCGGCTGGACACCGCTTTCACAACCGTTCGCGAAGAGCTTCAGGCATTGCACGACACGATCGTCAGCGGACCTGCGTCCGCCGAATACGAAGCGTTCCTCGATCTGCACCGGATGATTCTGGATGATCCCACGCTCTCGACTGCGGCAAAAGCGTACATTGCCCAGAATCAGTGCAATGCCGAGTGGGCCATTACCCAGCAGATGGGGGTATTGATGGCGCAGTTCGAGGAAATAGAAGACCCCTATCTGCGAGAACGTAAAACGGACGTCATCCAGGTGGTGGAGCGCGTTCTCAAGGTATTGCTGGGGCATCCCGGATATATCCCCCCTTCGCAAAAGCTGGATGGCAACAGTGTCCTGATAGCGCACGACTTGAGTCCGGCCGATGTGCTTCAATACAAGCAGCATTCGTTTACTGCATTCCTGACGGATCTTGGCGGCCTGACTTCGCATACGGCCATTGTCGCCCGCAGCCTGAACATCCCCTCTGTCGTCGCGCTTCACCATGCCCGCCGAATTATCCGGGAAAATGATGTTCTGATCGTGGATGGCAAGCAGGGTGTGGTCATCGTGGATCCGGACGAGCATGTGCTTGCGGAATATCGACTGCGCCAGAGCGAACTGGAACTGGAAAAACAGAAGCTCAAACGCTTGAGGACGACGATAGCGGCGACGCTGGATGGTACGGTAGTGGAGTTGTATGCAAATATCGAGTTGCCGCAGGACGTCGATCAGGTAAAAGAAAATGGAGCGACCGGGGTCGGCCTGTTTCGGAGCGAATTCCTGTTCCTCAATCGGGATAGCTTGCCCGACGAGGAAGAGCAATTCGAAGCTTATCGAACCGTGGCGCGAAAAATGCGGGGAATGCCGGTAACGGTGCGCACGTTCGATCTTGGCGCGGACAAGAACCTGGATCATGCCAAACGGGTAGCCGCGAATCCCGCCCTGGGACTGCGCGCCATCCGGCTGAGCCTGGCCGAACCCCAGATGTTCAATATCCAGCTGCGCGCTATTCTACGCGCCTCGCGCTATGGGCAGATCCGGATTCTGGTGCCGATGCTTTCCAACGTTGCTGAAATAACGCAGACGCTGCATTTGATCGAGAGTGCCAAACAAAGCCTGCGCAATGAAAAAATTCCTTTTGACGAAAAAGTGCAGGTGGGAGGAATGATAGAAATTCCAGCCGCTGCGCTGAGTCTTGACATTTTCATGCGCAAGCTCGATTTCCTGTCAATTGGCACCAATGATCTCATTCAGTATACGCTGGCGATAGATCGCGCCGATGACAGTGTTGCGCATCTCTATGACTCGCTGCATCCTGCAGTGCTGCGGTTGGTAGCGCATGTCATACGCAGTGCCAACCGGGTGGGCATACCCGTGTCCGTGTGCGGCGAGATCGCAGGGGATGTGGTATTTACCCGTCTGCTGCTCGGTTTCGGCTTACGGGTGTTTTCCATGCACCCCGCCCAACTGCTGACCGTAAAACGTGAAGTCTTGCGCGCAAATCTGCCCGACCTCATTCCGATCACCCAAAAAATACTGAAAACCGCTGATCCGGAGAAAATTCACGTACTGCTGGCGAAGCTCAACGGTTGAACGATCGTTCCCTGCTCCATTTCACAGAATGCCAATGCATATGAGCAGCGTGTACGACTATAATTGCCGGTTACAATCAGGCGATGCGATTATTTGGCAGAATGGGAATTCCTGCACAAAGCCGGTTTTAATTTTCTGGAGACCGGGCTCGGGAAGGAACCAATCGTGACATCAGCCTCCTGACCTTTTTCATGCTCATGCAAGATTCGAATTCATTCAGTACTGTTACTCCGCAGGTGGCGCGTTTTGACACGCCTTTGCATTTGAAGAGCGGTGCGGTGCTCGACAGCTACGAGCTGGTGTACGAAACATACGGGGAGCTCAACGCGGCGCGGTCGAATGCCGTACTGGTATGTCACGCCCTATCCGGGAACCATCATCTGGCAGGTCTTTACGACGATAACCCCAAGAGTGCCGGCTGGTGGAACAATATGATCGGGCCGGGCAAATCGATCGATACCCAGAAATTTTTCGTAATCGGGGTAAACAATCTGGGCGGTTGTCATGGATCCACCGGTCCCGCGAGTATCGATGCCAGGGCCGGAAAGTGTTACGGCCCGAATTTTCCGGTTGTGACCGTGGAAGACTGGATACAGACACAGGTCCGCCTTGCCGATTATCTGGGCATCGACCAGTTTGCCGCTGTGGCTGGCGGCAGTCTTGGCGGAATGCAGGCTTTGCAGTGGACACTTGATTTTCCCGAGAGGGTGCGCCACGCGCTGGTCATCGCCGCGGCTGCAAAATTAACTGCGCAGAACATCGCATTCAATGACGTGGCCCGCCAGGCTATCATTACCGATCCTGATTTTCACGGTGGCGACTATTATTCACACGGCGTCATTCCGCGGAGGGGATTACGCCTGGCGCGAATGCTGGGACATATCACCTACCTTTCGGACGACTCGATGGCCGCCAAATTCGGACGGGAACTGCGGAACGGGGCACTTGCCTTCGGCTACGAGGTGGAGTTCGAAATCGAATCGTATCTTCGTTATCAGGGAGATAAATTCGCCAGCCAGTTCGATGCGAATACCTATCTGCTGATGACGAAGGCATTGGACTATTTTGACCCGGCCTTCCCGCACAACAACGACCTGAGCGCCGCGTTCCGATTCGCCAGGGCGAATTTCCTGGTACTGTCGTTTACTACCGACTGGCGTTTTTCCCCGGAGCGTTCGCGCGCCATCGTAAGGGCACTGCTGGACAACGAATTGAACGTCAGTTATGCCGAAATTACATCCAGCCACGGCCACGACTCGTTCCTCATGGAGGATCGCCATTATCACAGGTTGGTGCGGGCTTACATGGATAACATTGTCGTATGACGAAGTCCCCTGCCATGAATTCATCGTTTAAGGTTGCCCGGCCCGATTTTGCCCTGATTGCAGCATGGGTCAAACCGGGATCCAAGGTGCTCGATCTGGGTTGCGGCGACGGTTCGCTTATACGTTTTTTGCGGGATTCCCGGGGGTCGCGTGGCTACGGGGTGGAAATTGATGATGTCAACGTCCTGGCCTGTTTCAATAATGGCGTGAATGTGATCCAGAGCGACCTGGAGTCTGGTTTGCAGAGTTTTGAATCGGGATCGTTTGATTACGTGGTGCTCTCGCAAACCCTGCAGGCTGTAAAAAATACCGAGAACATCATCAAGGAAATGCTTCGTGTAAGCAAGGAAGGCATCGTGTCATTTCCCAATTTCGGTTACTGGAAGAACCGTTTGCAGGTGCTTTCCGGCCATATGCCGGTTTCCGAAGCCCTGCCTTACCAATGGTTCGATACTCCCAATATTCATAACTGCACTCTGGGCGATTTCGAGGAATTCTGCGGCCAGCACGGGGCACGTATTCTCGAACGCAGGGTAATGAGTGGAAATTACCAGATCACGTTCATGCCCAATTTGCTGGGAATGCTAGCCTTTTACCGGTTTGAGCAGCAGAAATAGCTATTTTTGCGAGAGCTGTTTCCCCGGAAAAGCCTCAATCTTCTGGAGTTCTGCGCGCTCGAATCTTGCACGGCCAGCCAGCCAGACCAGAACCAGCACCGGGAGGCCGAGCAGCGCCGTGCCGGTAAAGAAACTGGCATAACCGTACGCATCCACGAAGTCTCCGCTGAATCCGGCGATAAATTTCGGCAACAACAGCATTACTGAACTGAATAGCGCATATTGAGTAGCGGAATAGGCGGAATTGGTCAGGCCGGAAAGATAAGCGATAAAAGCGGAGGACGCTATCCCGGCTGAGAGATTGTCCGCCGATACGGTGAAGATCAGGCCCGTCAAGTCATGCCCGCGTCCTGCCAGCCAGACAAACAGCAGGTTGGTTACCGCGGACAAAACCGCTCCCAGAAACAGCGTACGCATGATGCCGATTTTGGCTGTCAGAACGCCCCCCAGCGCTGCGCCTGCGATCGTCATGAGGACTCCATAGACCTTGGAAACCGTTGCCACTTCATCTTTCGTATAACCCATGTCGACGTAGAAAGGATTGCTCATGACACCCATTACTACGTCGGAAATGCGGTAGACCGCGATCAGGGCGAGAATCAGCAAGGCTTGTCCACCATAACGGACAATGAAGTCGCGGAAAGGGGCGATTACGGCTCCATACAGCCACGCCAGCATCTGCTTGAGCGTCGTGCTGATTGGCCAATGTGCAATGGCGGCCCTCGCGCGATCCTCATTTTCTGAAATCAGACGGGTGAGAGGAACCTCCGGTTCGCGGATGATGAGCGTAGTGATGATTCCTACCGACATGCAGGCAGCCATGCTCAGGTAAGCGATACGCCAGGTCACGTAGTCGTAGATGTCTGCTGATGAGCCTGCGGCGGCGGCTATCCACAGCGCACCTGCGGAAGCCAGGATCATCGCCAGACGATATCCTGCCTGATAGGTGGCGGCCATCGCCCCCTGGAGCCTGGGCGCGACCGCCTCGATCCGGTATGCATCCAGAGCGATGTCCTGGGTTGCGGAAGCGAAGGCGGCCGCCAGAGCAAAAAAGACTGTATGCGAAAGATTCTGGAGTGGATCGGTAAGCGCGATGCCGACGAGGGCAAGCGCGATAACGATTTGTGACAGTAAAAGCCATGAGCGGCGCCGGCCCAGCCATCGTGTCAATAATGGCAGAGGCAGGCGATCCACCAGTGGAGACCACATCCATTTGAAGCCGTAAGCCAGACCGATCCAGCTCAGGTGGCCTATGGTGGAACGGTCGATTCCCGCTTCCCGCAGCCAGAAGGAAAGTGTGCCCATCACCAGGAGCAGGGGCAATCCCGCCGAGAAGCCAAGAGACAGCATGCCCAGCACTCTTGGGTGGGTATAGATGCGAAAAGCGTGCAGCCAACTCGAAAGGGTAACTGGCATTATTCTGGATCAGTCATTCTGGCGGGCCATTTCCGGACATTATCGGCGGTTCGCGGTAAATTACCGGATCAGGCGGATAAGCTGTAATCGTAGTCAATGATAAGTGGGGAATGATCAGAAAAACGCTCGGTCTTGTAAATCGAAACCGCCTTGGCCTTGGCTGCGATACCGGGGGTGGCGATCTGATAATCGATGCGCCAGCCGACGTTCTTCGCCCAGGCCTGCCCGCGATTGGACCACCAGGTATACTGGTCCGGGTCCGGATTTATCTGGCGGAAGACGTCTACGAATCCAAGCTCCTGAAATACATCGGTAAGCCAGGCGCGCTCCTGCGGCAGGAAGCCGGAATTCTTCTGGTTGGAACGCCAGTTTCTGAGATCGATCTCCTTGTGGGCGATGTTCCAGTCTCCGCACAAAATAATCTCGCTGCCGCATGCTGCCAATTTCTTAAGCATGGGAAAAAATTGCTCCATGAAGAAATATTTGACGGCCTGCCGATGTTCACCCGCGGAACCGGATGGAAAATAGATCGATATGACGCTCAGCTGCCCGAAATCGACGCGCAGGTAGCGTCCCTCCGCATCGATCTCCGGCATGCCGACGCCTTCGGTCACGTTGCCCGGCTCATACCGTGTGTAAATGCCTACTCCACTGTATCCTCTTTTTTCAGCGCAGTGGAAGTGGCCGTGGTAGCCATCAGGGGAGAGCACTTCCTCGGTAATATCGCTCACCTGAGCCTTGAGTTCCTGAACACAGACGATATCTGCGTCCTGCAAAGGCAGCCAGCGGAAAAAACCCTTGCTGGCAGCGGAGCGTATTCCGTTGAGGTTAAGCGTTATAATTCGCACGTCAATTTCCCGAAGCCATTATCATGCCCGATTTCCGAAAGGAGTTCATCGAGTTCGCCATCAGCCGGAATGTCCTGTGCTTTGGCGAATTCCAGACCAAAGCAGGACGTCTTTCACCCTACTTTTTTAATGCGGGACTGTTCAACGATGGGGCATCTCTCGGAAAGCTGGGGCAATTTTACGCCAAAGCCATTCTTGCTGCCCAGCTTCCGTTTGACATGCTTTTCGGTCCCGCCTACAAGGGTATTCCGCTCGTAAGTTCCATTGCCATTGCCCTGGCTGCCGAGGGCAACAACTACCCTTTCTGTTTCAACCGCAAAGAGGCGAAAGACCATGGAGAAGGGGGGAATCTCGTGGGCGCGCCTCTTGCCGGGCGGGTGCTGATTGTGGATGATGTGATTTCCGCCGGCACGTCGGTGCGGGAATCGGTCGAGTATATTCATGCCGCAGGTGCCACTCCCGCGGGGGTGGCCATAGCCTTGGACCGCATGGAGCGGGGTAAGGGCGAGCTTTCCGCCGTGCAGGAAGTGCGCCGCATGTATGGAATTCCTGTCATGAGCATCGTCAACCTGGAAAGCATCGTCGATTACCTGCGCCAGAGTCGGGATCTGGCAAATCACCTCCTGGCAGTGGAGGAATATCGCACCCGGTATTCGGCTAGAATGATAGAACCGATTGAACGCGGCGGCATTTATCGCGCCGGCTGAGGAGGTAGTATTTACCGGGCCTCCTCAGCCGGCAGGTCAGGGAGTGTGATTTCACCCTTTGCATCAAAATAGCGCCCAATGGCAAAGCCCGGCGCACCCAGCTGACCACGCAGTTCGTAGTCGGTCCTTCCATGATCCCCCGTGGTCAGGCGGAATACATGCCGGATGATTGCGCTGGCAGGAACCGTTACCGGAACAATGATGACCGTTTCGCCAAAGCGGGGAATCGTGCCCTGCTGATCGCTCACTCCGCTGGCAAAGCTCATTCCACGCAGGTCCAGGTCGAGCGCAACGCCATCATAGTCCAGCGGAATCGCGCCATGGTTCTGGATTCTCAGGCTGACTGCAAAACGGGCCTCCATGCCTTTTCCTTCAAGCGGCTCAAGCCCGGCAACGGAAATTCGCAACGGCTCCTGCGGCCTGAGAGCCGCACACGCGGAAAGGAAAAAAATCAGGGCGGATATGACCAGTATGCTTCGTATCATGATTTCACCGGTGGCAACGGGGAGATCATACCCGAATATTTCATTTTGCGAGTTCACTGCCTGCATCCATTTTTATTCTTCTATTGAGCGTGGTCATTGGTGGTAGGGGAGTGCGGAGGTTTGCGGTGCAGCCGGGCTTTAGGCTATCATTGGGCCGAAGCTGGCCAGGCAGTCGCTGCCTGTCCTCGATGACGAAGGCAGGGAGAGGAAAGTCCGGGCTCCGCAGAGCAGGATGCCGGTTAACGGCCGGCCGCCGTAAGGCGAGGAATAGGGCCACAGAGACGAGCGTATTAAGTTACGGTGAAACGCGGTAACCTCCATCCGGAGCAAGACCAAATAGGCAGGCGATGATGCTGCTCGCTGAGCCTGCGGGTAGGTTGCTTGAGCGTGCGGGTGACTGCACGCCTAGAGGAATGACTGTCCTTGACAGAACCCGGCTTATCGGCCAGCTTCTTCTCTTCTAAATTATGATTCCACAAAGGCGAAAGCGACGCCATGCCGATCGCAAGCCGTCCGCACTCTCGGAGCAGCATAAAGCGCAAAAATAGACCTCTTGCTGTTCTTCCGTAGCCTGTTGCATGAATATTCTCTGTTTCCTTTTCCAGACAGGTTTGTTATACAATCGAAAATTATTCCCGCTCGCGCGGGGCGACAGATTAAATTGCGGACACAAAACCGGAGATATTATGAAGAAAATTTTTGAGTGGGTTGCTGGGCTGGCATCGGCTGCGTTGATAGCTTTCGCGGCTGCCCCCATCCATGCACAACTCATGCTTGCGCATGAAGGTCACCATTCAGGCGACTGCGCCATCAAATCGGGCGCCTTTCCTGTATCCTTCACTGCCTATGAGAAGCCCAAGGGCGAGCTTCCACCCACTCATGCCTATTGCGACCATGTTCCTGAGACCGGGGAGCTGTATTTCACGGTGGATCTGACCGATCCTGAATCCCGCGAAATTCCCATCGCGATGCGCCTGGTGATGGAAGGTCATGGAGAGGGAGGGCATGAAATCATGTCGATACCCGCCAAACCCTATCCTTCCGGAAGCATTACATTTACCGTAAACCTGGAAGAACTGGGGCAGTACGCGTTGCTGCTGGAAACCGAGAAGGACGGCAAGATGACTCCGGCGGTACGCATTCCAGTACACGTGGGCGGAGGTGGCGGCCATGATGGACACGGTGGTGGGATCGGCATGACAGAGATTGCGCTGATACTGGGTGTAGGTGGCGTAGCAGCCTTCTTTCTGCTGCGTCGGCGGACGAGCGCCAAAATGTCCTGACCAACGTCTGAGCAGAATCAGCGCTATTCAACTCTCGATTCGCGAAATCAAAGGCACGCACTTCCGCGAATCCTCCTGAACGAACGGCGGCGGGTTTTAAGGGATTGTCATATTTTCCCTTCTTGACCCGGCGCCGTTTCTTTTATTCGTCATTGGGTCTGCTCCGCACCTTACAGCATACTCCTGTGACTACCGTAACGTGGAGTGGGCGGTGTAAGGCAGGGTAGCAAGGCGAGAATCCTCCTCCCAGGCCGGCTTTCAACGCGCATGCGTCTGAGAAACGAAAAATCCTTACTGGAAAATAATCTCGCGCAGCCTGGCGAAAGTTTTGCCGACATGATTCATCTGCTCGCTGGTATGGACAGCGCTTACACTGCAACGCACCAACGAATTGCCCTCCGGCGTGGCGGGTGGCAAAACCAGATTCACATAGATACCATGTTCAAGCAGTCCTTTCCACAGTGCCAGCGCCTGTTGCGGCGTTTCAAGGATTGTTGCGATAACAGGGCTGGGCTCCGGTCCCAGTCGATAACCCAGTTCCTTGAGTTGCGAGTAGAGTTGGTGCACATTCTTCCAGAGCTGCCGGCGTAATTCGACCCCCTCCCTCAGCAGCCTGAGAGCTGCGCGGGTTGAGGCGATGGTGGCAGGCGTAGGTGAGGCAGTAAAAATATAAGGCCGGCTCACGTAGCGCAACTGATCCAGTTGCGGATGATTGCTCACACAGTAGCCGCCGATCCCGCCCAGGCTTTTACTAAAGGTGCCTGTGATGAAGTCTACTCTATCGAGGAGGCCTGTTTCTTCTACCAGACCTTGTCCGGTCTCACCCAGCACCCCCAGGGAATGCGCTTCATCAAGAAGAAGCATGCTGTTATACGCATCCTTTACCTTGACGATATCCGCCAGCGGGGCGCGGTCTCCAAGCATACTGTAGATGCCCTCGGCAATGATGAGGGTGGAGCGCGATCGTTCTCCCAGGCGGCGGAGACGTTTCTCCAGATCTGCTGCATCATTATGTCTGAAGCGGATTATTTCGGCGCCGCTCAAACGGCAGCCATCGTAGATGCTTGCGTGGGAATCGCCGTCAATAAGAACGATGTCGCCGGGCCCGGCCAAGCCTGAGATGGTCGCAAGGTTGGCCTGATACCCTGTGGTAAATACGATGCAGGACCGGTATTGATAAAACTCGGCAAACTCGCGCTCGAGGGCACGATGGCCACTGTAACTGCCATTGGCCATGCGCGAGCCGGTTGTACCCGTCCCTTCACTGTGAATCGCTTCCTGCGCTGCATCCCGGCACTCCTGTGCAAAGGTAAGGCCCAGATAATTATTTGTTCCCAGAAACAATATCCGGTGATCCCCGATCCTGGCTTCGGTCGAGGAATAAACTTCTTCTATGGGCGTTCCAAAAACCTCAACACCCTCAGGCAGCAAGGCTTTTCTCGCTGCTGCCACGGCATCCAGCTTATCTAGCAAACTCATTGTTTTTGAGACTTTATCTGGTGGATCAAGTTGGCGAGCTCATGAACGGTCTGTACATCCGCAAGAGCATTGATCGGTACGGAAATGTCGAACTCGTCCTCGATTTCCATGATCAGGTTCAGCAATTTTACAGAATCGATTGCCAGCCCATTAATAAGATCGGTCTGCGGTGTGATTTCCACCTCCGGACCGGCAAGCTGTTTGAGGTGATGGCAAAGTTTTTGCAGAACGTCGTTATAATCGTTCAACATCTGGATTCAAAATGATTCGATGATTGAAATTAGACCGCTTGTGGCAAAGCGTCGCGAAGGTGGATGCAGGGTCGCCAGTCAGGGAGCGCCCGGGTCAGGGGATCAATATCACAAACCCAGTCGGGGTGGCGCAATTCTCTCACTTTTCCCGGTGTCAGCATAGGTGAATAGCTTAGCAATCTGGCAGACCACAAGTTGACGTTTGCGATCAATGAAACCAGTGGTGCGGGGAAAAAGACGCAGTGTACGGGGCGTTTCCACACTTCCTGCGCAATAGTGGCTACCGCTTGGCTGTCGTAACCTCCCAGCCTGCCATCATCAAGCTCGTAGGTGCCTTGCACAGGCACCGCAGTCGAAAGCCAGCAGGTGATGGCGGCTACCAGATCGGCGACATGCAGTAATCCAAACCGCATGTCAGGTTGTCCCACCATTGGCAAGATACCGCGGCGCGTTATCCTGAAAAGGGGGCTCATTTCCTTATCTCCGGGACCATAAACGGCCGTTGGGCGAAAAATGGCACAAGCCATGCCAGCTGAACGCTCATTTATCAGCCGTTCAGCCCTGTGCTTGCTCAGGGCATACCAGGAAAGCTCGGGTTGCCGCGCGGCCAGAGAAGAAATCAGCAGAAAACGTGGAGGCGGGTTTTGTTCCAGAGAAGCCTGCATCAGGTTGCTCGTACCTTCCACATTGGTACGGACAAAGCTCTCGAGAGAACTTCCCCGAACCTGACCGGCGCAATGTACAACAGCGGAGACGCCGATTACGAGCTTTCGCAATGCATCAAGGTTATGTAAATCGCCTTCTATCCATTGCGTGGACTCGTCATCTACTCGCGCGTGTCTTGTCAGAGCCCTGACTTTCCATCCTTCCTTTATCAGGGACTGCAACAGCGCATTCCCGATAAAGCCAGTGGCGCCGGTAACGGCGACCCAGGACTCCGACATACGCCGATTATTTGTCCCCGGACTCGGCAGATAACTGGTCTGTCAACTGTGTTCGCTGGATGAAGCCTTGGCGTGCAGCAAAACGGGACAGTTTTCCAGAGGAAGTACGCGGCAGGGTGTGCGGTGGAACCAGCTCCACCAGACAATTCACGCCAAACGCCATGTAGACCAGACGTTGCAGGCGACTGGTAAGGGACTGGCGATCCGTGACCGAGGTAAGTCGGCATTCGATGACCAGGACAATGGTCGTGATGCCATTGGCGTCAGTAATCCCGAAGGCAGACGCTTCACGCGTTCTCACCTCGGGTTGCTGTTCAGCAAGCTCCTCGATATCTTGGGCGCGGATATTACGCCCATTGACGATGATTACATCGGTGCGACGCCCGGTGATGTATAGATCACCTTCAAAGAGGAATCCCAGGTCACCGGTATCCAGCCAGTTTCCAGGTTTGAGCGTCTTGCAGGTATCTTCCGGATTGTTGAAATAACCTGTCATGATACTGCTGCCCTGCACGAGTACGCTGCCTACGCGCAAATCAGGGAGTTGCTGGCCGGCCTCGTCGACCACCTTGACGGTATGCTCCGGCAACGCGCGGCCGCAATTGACGAATTCACTGTACTTCCGACCTTCCACCTGTAACCGTACTGCCATTTTCCTGTCAACGAGGGTTGCCGCGTCGACTCGCAAACTCTGAAAGCCTTCGCCAACCTGGGAGAAAGTAACGGCGAGCGTCGACTCAGCCAGCCCATAGCAGGGGAGGAATGCGCGCGCGTCAAAACCGGCGGGCGCAAATTTTTCCGCAAAATTCCTCAAAGTGTCGGGGCGGATCATTTCCGCGCCGACTCCCGCTGCACGCCAACTGCTGAGATCAAGATCTTCCAGGTCGGAATCGCGTACGCGAAGCGTGCAGAGCTTGAGCCCGAAGGGTTGACTGAACGCGACGGTGGCGCGATTTCTGCTGATCAGGCGCAGCCATTGCAACGGCCTGATTGCAAAATCACGGGTAGCCAGATAATCGACGGAAACCTGCGCCACCATGGGCGCCATTACCATGCCGACCAGACCCATGTCATGATAAAACGGCAGCCAGGACGCACAGCGGTCTCCTGCCCGAATATTCAGGCCGTGACGGACAATGCCCTGGAGATTGCTCATCAGTGCGCCTTCGGTAATTACCACTCCACGTGGCATGCGCGTGCTTCCCGAAGTAAATTGCAGGTACGCGATTTCATCCGGACTATTTGCCGCGAGCTCGGTGTTCAGCGCCGGCAGTTCCCCGAGCTGCTCCGGCGTTCCCACCCAGCGCAGATATTGCGACCCCTCGGCTGCCTCTTTCAAAAAACCGACATAGTCAACGTTCGCCAGGGCAGCGCTTGCCTGACCCGCCTCCAGCATTCCGCGCAGCTGCCGAACATAAACCGCATGGCTGCCGAGGTTGACAGGAACAGGCATTGCATAAGGTACCAGTCCTGCATAGCGGCATGCATAAAAGATTTCCATGAACTCCGGCGTCGTGTCGGCAATAACCGCAACACGGTCCCCTCTCGCCAATCCAAGCCCGAGCAACTGACGCGCCGCTGCTTGGGCATTTTGCCTTAATGCCTGATAGGAAAGAACGGAGCGGAGATTACCCTTGGCATCATAAAAGTTATACCCGGCTGTACCGGCCGCGGCATACTCGAGTGCAGCGATCAAGGTGTCGAAGTCGGCTAATCTCTGAGATTGAGTGTTATACGTAGGTGTGGGGATCGCAGTTGCCGGCTGCTCGCTTGATAATAATTGAGGATTAAACGCTTGCGTTAACGGAGCGTTCAACTTCGCTATTGTTGAACTCAAGGTCTTCCCCTCCAAATTAATCGTACTAGTCATCTTTTTATAATATAAAGGATTCCAGTCGGGCAATCGTTGTTTTGGCCGTCATCCGCTGTCGCGTCGTTCGAGTTGCTGCTTGAAAATATCGACTCTACCTGGCTCCCGGTAAAGGCAGTAGCTCGAAAAACAAAAAATAAATGCGCTAATCCGTAAAATTAACGAACCTTCTTATATTCAGCTCTCATTATCGTAACAGGGCATGTACTTCGGCATTACCGGATCACGCTCCTTTCACGTGCAAGAGGCTGTTTCTCGCGCTCGCAGTCTGCTTTCGATACTTACAGGATAGGCGATAAGCTCCATTCTGTACGAGTTGGCAGACGATATAAAGAGGTTTTGGAGAATGGAAGGGAAATGTGTGTCTTTTTTGCAACACTTGCCGGAACCGGACCCTTCAGCTTTGCGTTAGATCTGATCTCAATCTCTTTCGCGGCCGCGCGCCATTTTTTACAGGAATCCATCTCTCGAGGGATCAACTCTTCTTTTATTTTCGAAGCAGATTATTGCAGGGCCCGAGCGCAGTCTTCCGGAATCGCACTATACACCACGCGGAATCCTTGAAAAAATTCCTCCCCTGGAATGAGGCTTCCGCTGACGCCAAAGGCGCAAGGCCGGATTTACACTCACTCAGTACCGTCACTTCATGCCTCGAGCCATGCCGTTGCCTCAGCATAATCCCGAAATACCCGTATATCGGCATTGACAAATAGATTGGATACCCAGGCCGCCCAGGCGCGCCACTGGTTTTCAGTGATTATCGCGATGCGGTTGAATTCGCTGCCATGTTCCCGCACGAATTTGATGTCCTCCCAAGCGACATCGATGGTGTAGCTCAGCATATCCCGCCAATCGAACAGTACGTTCACCTTGCCGCCGGGGGCAGCCTTGCGAAGTACCTTGTCCTCGAATTCGCGGTAATCGGCCAATGTGAATTCACCGAAAACAGCGATACTGATCAGATTTTCTGTTTCCTCAATGGTTATCATGTGTTACCCACAATATAAAATTGCGCGGGCAGGGAAAAAATCCGGGTAGCCCAAAAAATTCGGGCTACCGAAGAAAATACGCTCAGCAAAAGGATATCACTTATCGCTCAGATGTGCGGTTCAATTTCTCGCCGCAGAAACTTGTGGAAGTGCACCATGCCATCTTCCATCGGCGATTGGTACGGTCCGGCCTCGCTCACGCCTTGTCTGTACAGCGCACGGCGCCCTTCTGTCATCAGCTTGCAGATTTCATCATCCTCAGCAGCGGTTTCACGATAGGCGGACTGTTCCGCTTCAATGAATTCACGCTCAAACAAAGCGATATCTTCAGGATAATAGAACTCCACTACGTTGGTGCAACGCTCCGCTCCGGCAGGAAGCACCGTGCTGATGACCAATACATGGGGGTACCATTCCATCATGATGTTGGGATAGTACAGCATCCAGATTGCACCATGCCTCGGTATTTCGCCCGCTGTCTGCAGCAACAGTTGCTCGTGCCATTTTGCATAGACAGGCGTCCCCGGGCGGGTCAGGGCGTTATTGATCCCCACAGTCTGAACGTTGTACCACTCCCCGAACTCCCATTCCAGCGCAGTCGTGTCAACAAAGTTGCCCAGCCCTGGATGGTATGGCTCGACGTGGTAGTCCTCCAGATAAACCTCTATGAAGGTTTTCCAGTTGCAGGCGTATTCATCTATCTGAAGGCGTTCCAGCACATGACCCGAGAAGTCGAAATTCTTCAGGATTTGCACGTTGCCTAGATCGCGCGCAACGTTCCGCCTGCCTTGAAACAGGAGCCCGTTCCAGCTCTGCAAAGGCGTATTGGAAAGATTGAGGCAAGGGTTTTCGGGGAAATGGGGCGCACCGAGCAGCGTGCCCTTCAAGTCATACGTCCAGCGATGCACGGGACAAACGATGTTTCTGGTGTTGCCACTCCCTTTGAGCAGCAGCGACTGCCTGTGGCGGCAGACGTTGGACAGCAACTCGATACCATCCTTATTGCGCACCAGCATTTTCGCATTATCCATCCATTCAGGCACATAATAGTCCCCAATGTTTGGCACCATGATCTCATGGCCGACATAACCCGGTCCCTGGTCGAACAGAATGCGTTTTTCCAGTTCAAGGATTCGAGAGTCGAGATACCAGTCAACCGGCAGTTGCGTTGGAGCCAATTGGCAAACATCAATCAGATCGACCATATGCTACTTTTCACCTTTCAAAAGATGACTGGATTATCAAAACCAGGAACGGCAGGGAAGGCAGGAAGAGAATGAGCATGTCCTCATGTCCTTGCCCTGAAATGCTTATAATCCGACTAAGAAACCTCTTTCATGGGAAAGTTTCGTGGATTTAATTGACCTGACACCACTTATTGCGTTATTTTTGCCGTTTGTCCGCAATACACCCATTCTGACAGCGTGTTTATCATGACAAAGCCCGCCGACCCCGTCAAATTTTCCCCTCCGGAAGGTTTTGAAGCTGCGCTGGCTGAGCTGGAAAGCATCGTTCTGGAAATGGAAGCAGGCCAGATGCCGCTTGAAGAATCCCTCGAAGCTCACAAACGTGGGACGGAATTGCTACAATATTGCCACTCCAAGTTGCAGGATGCGCAGCAACAGGTACGCCTCCTTGAAGCCAACACACTGAAAAATTTCTCCCCTTCCGGTATTGATGACCGCTGATTTCCAGGATTGGGCGAGAAGCCACCAGGTACGCATCGAAAATTCCCTGCAGACCTTGCTTCCTGCCGCAGACGTCGCGCCTGAGCGCTTGCATGAAGCGATGCGCTACACCGTTCTGGGTGGGGGCAAGCGCGTACGGCCCTTGCTCGCTTTCGCAGCCGGCGAGCTGAACAATGCGAATGAGGAGAGGGTGACGATTGCTGCTGTCGCAGTGGAACTCATTCATGCCTATTCACTCGTGCACGATGATTTGCCCTGCATGGATGACGATGTATTGCGTCGGGGAAAACCTACCTGTCATATCGAGTATGGGGAAGCAATCGCGCTACTGACGGGGGACAGCTTGCAGAGTCTCGCTTTTCAGTTGCTGGCCGAATATTCCCTGGCTGACACTCCGAAGATGCAACTCGAAATGATCAGACGTCTGGCACAAGCGGCCGGTTCGCGCGGCATGGCGGGAGGGCAGGCTGTCGATCTTGCCAGCGTCGGCAGGGCATTAAGTCTCCCCGAACTGGAATTCATGCATATTCACAAGACGGGCGCGCTTATTCGAGCCGCGGTAATGCTCGGTGCCTATTGTGGCAGCAGGTTGGGCGAAGCCCAGTTGGCAGCCCTTGATCATTTTGCCAAATGCATCGGTCTTGCATTTCAGGTTGTCGATGACGTTCTCGACGCCGAGGCAACCACTGCCACCCTCGGCAAGACCGCCGGCAAGGATGCCGAAAACAATAAGCCTACCTATGTGAGTATTCTGGGGAGCAAACGGGCGCGCGAGCTCGCGGAGGAGTTGCGGCAGGAGGCATATGCATCCCTGGAGATGTTTGAGGCAGCCGCGGGACGATTGAGGCAGGTAACTGATTTTATCATTCACCGGGAATTTTGAAGGCCGGCGTGTTTCCCGGAAAAAGGATTTTGTAATTTTCAAGGTTTAAATGCACCCATTGCTCAATACCATTACCGATCCTGCCAAGCTGCGGACACTGGAACGCAAGTTGCTGCCGCAGCTTGCAGACGAGTTGCGCCAATTCCTGGTTGAATCGGTAGCCAAAACCGGCGGTCATCTGTCCTCCAATCTGGGCACAGTCGAACTGACCATCGCACTGCACTACGTTTTCAATACACCCTACGACCGCCTGGTCTGGGATGTGGGTCACCAGACCTATGTCCATAAGATTCTGACCGGACGGCGCGAAGGCATGGGCAAATTGCGCATGCGCGGCGGTATCGCCGGCTTTCCGCGCCGGGATGAAAGTGAATATGACGCTTTCGGCACCGCCCACTCCAGCACCTCCATCAGCGCTGCGCTTGGGATGGCAGTAGCATCGCAGCGGGAGGGCAAGAAGCGGTCCGTGGTCGCAGTGATCGGTGATGGCGCAATGAGCGCCGGCATGGCGTTCGAGGCTTTGAATAATGCCGGTGCCATGGATACCAACCTGCTGGTCATTCTGAACGACAACGATATGTCGATTTCCCGGCCAGTGGGAGCGCTCAACAATTATCTGGCGCGGCTCATGTCCGGCCAGTTCTATGCGACCGCGCGCCGCGCCGGCGAGAAAATGCTGGGAGTGGTTCCACATGTGCTGGAACTTGCCAAGCGTGCCGAGGAGCATGTAAAAGGCATGGTGACGCCAAGCACGCTGTTTGAAGAATTCGGTTTCAATTATATCGGGCCTATTGATGGCCATGATCTTGACGTGCTTGTCAGCACGCTCAACAACATCAGGCATCTTCGCGGTCCCCAGTTTCTGCACGTGGTCACCCGTAAAGGAGCGGGATACAAGGCGGCGGAAGACGATCCGATTCTTTATCACGGCGTAACCAGGTTCAATCCCGATGCGGGCATCATTCCCAAAGCTTCAGCCAAACCGTCCTATACCCAGATTTTCGGGGACTGGTTGTGCGATATGGCGGCCTTGGACCAGCGTCTGGTAGGGATCACTCCAGCCATGCGGGAGGGATCTGGTATGGTGAGGTTTTCCCACGAGTATCCCGATCGTTATTTTGACGTGGGCATCGCCGAGCAGCATGCCGTCACCTTTGCAGCCGGCCTCGCGTGCGACGGGTTGAAGCCGGTGGTGGCGATCTATTCAACCTTTCTCCAACGCGCATATGACCAGTTGATTCATGACGTCGCCATTCAGAATCTTCCTGTCGTGTTTGCCATAGACCGTGCCGGACTGGTGGGAGCAGACGGACCTACCCATGCGGGTAGTTTCGATCTGACTTACCTGCGCTGTATTCCGAACATTACCGTAATGGCCCCTGCGGATGAGAACGAGTGCCGCCAGATGCTGTACACCGCTTTTCAGATGAATACACCTGCCGCTGTGCGCTACCCTCGAGGTTCAGGTAGCGGTGTGGCGCCGCAGAAAGAGATGCAGATGCTGCCGATCGGGCGTGGGGAAATACGGCGGGAGGGAGTAAAAATTGCACTGCTCGCGTTCGGCAGCATGCTCCAGCCTTGCCTTGAGGCAGCGGAAGAATTGAATGCGACAGTTGCCAATATGCGTTTTGTCAAACCGCTGGACGATGATCTCATCGCATCGCTGGCGGCCAATCACGAATTGCTCGTTACGGTGGAGGAAAACACTGTGATGGGCGGCGCAGGCAGCGCGGTTCTGGAATCGCTATCTGCACGAGGTCGCGCAGTTCCAGTATTACAGCTGGGCCTGCCGGATACTTTCCTCGACCAGGGCGACCCTTCTCAGATGTTGAGCGAGTGCGGGCTGGATAGGGAAGGGATCGTACACGCCATAAGAGCGAGATTCCCAAAGTAAACCGCCCGCTTTTGCATCGCATGCCTTTGATGTGCGATGTTCTTCCTTGCAATGGTACACGATGAACAAAATGCTCATTGCAGATGTGCAAAGGGTGGCCGATACGAGACGCATTGCCATCGACAAGGCGGGGATCAGGGCTCTCCGCCATCCGGTAAGGATAATGGATAAGGCTGGCGTTCAGCATACAGTGGCCGTATTCAACATGTATGTGAACCTGGCACATCACCTCAAAGGCGTGCACATGTCTCGTTTTGTCGAGATGCTGAATGAGCATGATTCGGTAATCTCGGTAGAAACGTTTGAAAAGCTGCTGATTTCGATGGTGAGGAAGCTCGAGGCGGAATCCGGCGATATCGAAATGCGCTTTCCGTATTTCATCGGCAAAACCGCTCCGGTTTCCGGCATAAAGAGTCTGATGGACTATGACGTTGCCTTCATCGGACAAATCAGGAACGGAGAATCCCGCTTCACTTTGAAAGTGGTCGTGCCCGTAACCAGCCTTTGCCCATGCTCCAAAGAGGTATCGGACTATGGAGCGCACAACCAGCGATCCCATATGTCCATATCAATCCGGACAAACCATTTTGTATGGATAGAAGATCTGATCCGCATTGCGGAAGACCAGGCCTCCTGTGAGCTCTATGGATTGCTTAAACGCTCAGATGAAAAGTATGTCACCGAGAAGGCTTACGGGAATCCCAAGTTCGTCGAGGATGCAGTGCGGGATATCGCATCAGTGCTCAATCGTGACGAGCGGATAGATGCTTACACGGTGGAAGCGGAAAATTTCGAGTCCATTCATAATCATTCCGCATATGCACTGATCGAGTGCGACAAATTGAAGAATTGAGCTCCCTCCCGTCTCGATCTGTTTCCTGCGCCCGACTCCTTGATCCAGTGTCCCCGCTTCGGGGATAAGGTACAGTAATAAGCGCAATCCTACGCTCGATCTGATTTTTCCCAGGGAACCAAAATTGACCTTTTAGCGGCGGAAAGGTATATTATCGCCCTTTCCGGGGTGTAGCGTAGCCTGGTAGCGCGCCTGGTTTGGGACCAGGATGTCGGGAGTTCAAATCTCTCCACCCCGACCATTCATGCTAATTCGAGGCGAAATCCGATTTGAGTGGTGCCCGTAGCTCAACCGGATAGAGCACCAGCCTTCTAAGCTGGGGGTTACAGGTTCGATTCCTGTCGGGCACGCCACAAGCTACCTCTAATCGTAGCCTTGCGGCAGGTTTCGGAATTGTGTATTGCGATTTTCTCGGATGGTGGCTGTAGCTCAGTGGTAGAGTCCCGGATTGTGATTCCGGTTGTCGTGGGTTCGATCCCCATCAGCCACCCCAAAACATCTACCCATCTATTTCATTCAGTGCGAGACTTTGCGCACCGCGAGATCCTCGCTATTTGAACTTACCCTGCGCAGCGTGAAGTAAACGGCATAACCCATATGTCCACCAGTTGTGCACAGCATGACGTACACAATCTTTCAGTTTGAAATCTTTTGTAGTAGAGTTTTAAAAGCGGGTGGGCTATGGGTAAAGTGCGACGAAACAAGGAACTTTATCAGAGTCAGGATTTCACCCTTTTCCTGTTTGGGAGTCAAAAGCCTCCTCTCCTATGCTACCTCCCCGTAAATTCACATAATGATTCCTTCACAACTGCCGGGTCTGCTTCTATTGTCAGCAATTTTGCATAACAGACTTATGTACGCGGCAGCGCAAGAGGGTTCGTTCTTAGTCGGTATGCCTGGTTTTTACCCGGCTGCCAGCCTGCACGCTTGAGAAGCATATGGATTTGCCGGTAGCAGCCCATAAAACGGTCCTCTGTCCGGGAAATCTCCCGCATATGCTCTTCGTCATACCTGTTTCTGGTCTTGACGCTCCGATTATCAAATTCCCTCCCGAGCGGCAAATTCATATTTATTGAGGTTATGTGAATTAGCGAACAGACAGTATTTTTATTACCGGTAATATTTGGTCCTTAGCCTATTGTCGTTCTCGTTCTCGTTCTCGTTTTTGCTCTTTTGCAGGTAGCAGTCGTTAGCAGGGAAGACTTTTCACCTGTTATCCCTGGTCGAAATACTTTGGTAACAGTAGTAAGCCATTATTTGTAGTGAGTGTAGTGAGTCATTAGTAGTGAGTGTAGTGAGTCATTATTTCAAATACTCCCGATAAGGCGGAAGCCCAAAATGAAGCACAGTGTCGAGCAGAATTCACAGCGTCCAACATTGGAAAGGCTGAAGGGGAAACCAGGGGCATTTGTGCTGTATCAGAGAAAGAACAACCAACTACGGAATTTAACGGCAGCGTCCGCCCACAATTTACATTCGTTTTATCGATAGTATCAAAGCCTGAGTTATTTAACCCATTCAATAAACCAATTACTCACAAAATAAAATGGGTTTCTTCCCTCCGTTCACTGATGATCATCTTCAGCGTTACTTTCGGATCATTCAGGAAGGAACAGCAGTTCGCCGCCATTTTGACCTATTAAAATGGCTGCAAGGGGAAGTGCAGCATTATTTACCTCACGAGATCCTGCTTGCGGCTTGGGGGGATTTCAGCTCGAATAATGTTCGATACGACATCATTTCTCCGCTGCCCGGTCTCAGAACGGCCCAATTGCAGTTGGACCGGCTTTCTCCATTGCTGAGCGTATCCTACAACCGGTGGATTGAGAGGGGACGCATTCCTTGTGTATCCCGGGTTTGCGAAGCGCAGTTAGGCGTGTCGGAGATTCTTCAGGGGGATGGGGGGGCGCACTGCTCTTTCGGAAGAGCGTTACGCAACATGCGCTCGTCACTGTTCCATGGTATCAGTGATGAGCGGGGACATCATGACTGCCTTTATGTCGTCTTCAGTTCGAAGGATAAGCTTGACGATTCAACATTGATCGCAATGGAAATTCTGCTGCCCTACCTTGATACGGCTTTGCGCCGCGTAACACCCTTGCCGCAGCACTCCTGCCGGCCCTCCCTCCTCACAGATGCGCCGGAGTTCGATATCCATGGGTTGAGCGAGCGAGAGGTCGAAATAATGACCTGGGTAAGAAAGGGCAAAACAAATGCCGAAATCGGCAGTATCCTGCGCATCAGTTCTTACACTGTCAAAAACCACCTGCACCAGATATTCCGGAAACTCGATGTCTACAACCGAGTGCAAGCCATTTCCAAAATTGAGCAACGTGCTGGTCATGGCTGAGGCAAATCCCACATTTTCCGCTTCAACTGTTACCACCCGCCAGGTGAAAGGCCCGTTGGCTAACAATATGCTGAGCGCGGTCGAGTCAGTGCTTGATCCGGCAATACTGACACTTTCGTTATGGCTGATAAGCACCAGTTTTGAAGGCGAGTTGCTCCCGCCTTACTTGATCCTGTCGGTGATCGTATTCTCTATCTCCTTTCCAGGTGCGTCACATCTCCGGTCATCCGTCAAAGTCCTTATCTTCGACGTGCTCTACACCTGGTTCTGGATGGCTTTGCTACTGTTTTTTCTCGGTTTTGCCACCGGTTATATCGCACAATTCTCCAGCCAGGTGCTCATCACATGGCTATGGGCTGCGCCCTTAAGTCAAATCGGCGTCCATCTGCTGTTCCGTATCGCTGCACCCTATCTCCTCATGCTCCAAGGTCCGCCACAGCGCGCCATCATCGTTGGCATGAACGAGCAGGGGGCAGCGTTCGCCAGTCGTATCCATGAAACGCGTTATTCCAATATGGAACTGGCCGGTTTTTTTGATGATCGGAATGAGAGCCGACTTCCACACACGCGCCATAATCCCTTGCTCGGAAGACTTCGAGAACTCCCTGAATTTGTCAAGGAGCACCGCATTCAGTTCATTTATCTGTCGTTGCCGATGGCCTCGCAGCCACGCATTCTGCACGTTCTCGACGAGTTGAAGGATACGACTGCTTCAATCTATTTCGTGCCTGACATGTTTATTACTGATCTTATCCAGGCGCGAAGCGGGACGGTGTGCGGTACGCCGGTTATCGCCGTCTGCGAATCCCCCTTTGCGGGTTCCAATGGAATCATTAAGCGGGCCAGCGACATTATCCTCTCGCTACTGATCCTTCTACTCATCTCGCCACTTCTGCTGCTCATCGCGACTGCCATCCGACTGGATTCGCCAGGCCCCATCATTTTCAAGCAGCGACGCTATGGGCTGGACGGCGAGGAAATCCTCGTTTACAAGTTTCGCTCGATGAGCGTCTGCGAAGATGGGAATACCATCCGGCAAGCACAAAGAGATGATTCCCGCATAACCCGCATCGGGGCTTTCCTGAGAAAGAATTCACTGGACGAATTGCCGCAGTTCATCAACGTATTGCAGGGGCGCATGAGCATTGTCGGTCCCAGGCCTCATGCGGTGGCGCACAACGAGATATATCGCAATCTTATAAAAGGCTACATGATCCGGCACAAGGTAAAGCCGGGAATTACAGGTTGGGCGCAGGTCAACGGCTACCGTGGCGAGACGCGAACCCTGGACAAGATGCAGGCGCGGATCGATCATGATCTCGATTATTTACGCAACTGGTCGTTGCGGCTCGATTTGCACATCATCTGCAAGACTATTCTGGTAGTACTGAAAGATCGGGCGGCATATTAAGTGCTTCCCCATTAAGTGCTTCCCTCATGCGCCGCAAAACCTCTCAGCATCCGTTAACGCGAATAATACTTCCGCTATCCTCCCGTTAGTCAAGGTGATACTCTTGCAGCCTCCTTTATATCGGAAAGATAGAGATATCTAAAATGAAAAAAAGATTGCCGTTAAATCTTTCCCTTGGCCGCCGTCGTTGGATTGCAGTAATTGCTTCTTTAGGTTTTTTTTTGATGAATGCGCAACAGATAATGGCCCAACAGTCGATGCCACATCCCCCCAGGAAGGTTCCCGACAAGACTTTCAGCGTAACCGCAGGCACCACCTTTACGTACGACAGCAACGTCTTTCGTTTCTCTCCCCTCGTTAACCCGGTTGCATTCACCGGCCAACCGCGGAGAGCCGATCAGATCATCATCACGTCTGCAACTCTTGGTTTTAATAAAACATATTCCATGCAACGCTTCGAGGTAACCGGTACCCTGGTTGATAATCGTTACATGAATTTTGATTTCCTTGATTTTCTCGGAAAAAATTACAACGCGGCCTGGCACTGGTATGCAACCCCTTACCTTCATGGCAGATTGACTAGCCGCCACAGTGAAGCGCTTAACAATTTTGCAAACCTCACCGGTTTTCTGAATGCCACAAACCGCAACCTGCGCACCTTTGACAACTATCATTTTGATGGAATTCTTGAGCTTAACAGGGCCTGGCATCTCATTGGCGGTCTTGACCATAGCGTCATGAAGAACAGCCGCCTGACCGTTCAGGATTTTAACAACAAGGTTTCCTCGGTGGAGGGGGGAATACGCTATGTCTCAAGTTCCGGCAGCACGCTCACTTACAAAGTGAGAAGCGGGCGCGGGGAGTTCATCAATCGACCGGAGCCTATCCTCAGTGCCCTCTTCGATACTCGCTTCGATGAAATGGAGCACGAACTCCGCATGCATTGGCCCATCACGGCCAAGACCTCCATAGAGGGACGAGTTGGCTACCTCGACCGTCAGCATGCTCATTTTCCCCAGCGCGACTTCGCCGGCTTCGTGGGCGATCTCAATATAAATTGGCTGCTGACCAGCAAACTGCAGTTGACGGGAGGATGGTCCAGGCAATTATCCAATTATCAGACTGCGCCATTTGCCTTTCAGAGTTCTATCTTTGAGCGTTTCTCGAGCAGTTACATTGCCACCAATCGCTTCTCGTTTGCTCCTGTCTGGCAAATCACGGAAAAGACTGCATTGAGGGTCCGCTATGACTATATTCTCAGTGATTTTCATGGTGCTGTTGTTTCCCTTCCTACAGGTAATCGGAGCGATCAAATGCATTCCGGTTTAGTTGCCCTGGAGTGGCGGCCACTTAATGTACTCTATCTCAGTGCCGCTTTTCATCGGGATCATCGCAGTTCCAACCATCGCGGCTTTGATTTTGACAGCACCGCAGGAAGCGTCTCGGCCACGCTTAATTTCTGATAATCGCAACCATGCTTCACTATTATTACTATCGAGACAAGTTGAGAAGAGTTGGCAAGAAGTGATTTACAATGGGAGTACTGGTAGTACGAATGGACTATTGCGGCCGAATGCCACCTCGGCTACCGTGGTTGTCAGGCACCTGAATTACACGCCTGTATTGATGGGAATCTGTACTGGCGGGAAGTGAAAAATACTTGAAAACACCGGGTTGTTTTAAATTATTTGTCCTGTTTTTTTAACCGAAAAGCCAATGGCTCAATAAACTTGATTATATGAAAATGGATCGTCAGAAATTCATAATGCCACTATTACTTCCGTTGCTTGCTTTAGGACTCGTGGCTTGCGACAAAAAAGAATCACAGCAACCAGCGAGTCAGGTAGCGGCCAAAGTAAATTCCGGTGAAATCTCCGTGCATCAACTCAATTATGTTCTGGCCAGAGCCACGCGCAATAGCGCAAATTCTCCGGAAAACGCATCCAGGATTCGACAGGAGGTTCTTGACCGCCTGGTCGATCAGGAACTTGCGGTAGAACAGGCTATCAATAAAAAGCTTGATCGTTCACCGGAGGTTCTCATGGCCCTGGATAACGCCCGTAGAGAGATTCTTGCGCGCGCCTATCTCGAGCAGATCACTGCGGCCACTCCAAAACCAACCATCGAAGAAGCAAAAGCCTACTATTCAGAGCATCCTCAGCTTTTCGCAGAACGCCGCATTTATAACATACAGGAAATTGTGCTTCCTTCATCAAGCGGTGTCACGGACGAGCTGCAGCAAATGCTCGACTCAGGCAAGCCCATGGAAGACATTGCAAAATGGCTGCAAGGCAAGGAGATAAAGTTTGCCGCCGGCAGCGCAACTCGTTCTGCTGAACAGATTCCTCTTGAGCTCCTGCCCAAGATACATCCCCTGAAACCCGGCCAGGGCCTGCTCATCCAGGGTCCGCAATCGATTACCCTCATGCGGATTGCTGCCGCACAAACAGCCCCGATTACCGAAGCAGCGGCGTTACCGCGTATCCAGCAGTTTCTTGGAAATCAGCGCGCGGCAGAAGCCGCGAGAGGGGAAATAAAGGCGCTCAAGGCAAAAGCCGAAATCACCTATATGGGCGAATTCGCTGCTCCGGATAAAAATGCATCCGGCGAAGGACATTCCGTTTCATCGGTCGCCAGTGCTACGGATAAGAGTTCGCCGCAGATCGATAATACCGGCCTTGAAAAGGGTGCGGCTGGTTTGTTGAGATAACGCAATTACCAAGAGGAAGTCCGACAATATGTTCCAAATTTTGGTTCGTACCTTGATCCTTTTATCAGTGTCAGTGTTGTTTTCGGCTAAAGCTTTTGCCGAGAGTCCTGACTATCCATTGGGCCCAGGGGATATTCTGCGCATTCAGGTTTTCCAAAACCCTGACCTTACTACTGAAACCCGGGTTTCAGAAAGTGGTTCCATCACGTTTCCGCTGGTTGGCGCTGTCGAGGTCGGAGGGCTTTCTGTTGCTTCCGCCGAGAACAAGCTTGCATCGGCCTTAAAGAAAGGGGGTTTCATAAAGCAACCCCAGGTGACCATTGTCCTCCTGCAGATGCGAGGCAATCAGGTGAGCGTGCTTGGCCAGGTCAACCGCCCGGGACGTTTTCCCCTGGAAACGCTAAGCAGGGTGAGCGACATGCTGGCTGCCGCCGGCGGTACTACGGCGCTTGGGGATGATTTCGCAATCGTCACCGGGACCCGCAATGGACAACCTTTCCGCAAGATGATCGATATTCCTGCACTCTATCTGGAAGAGAGGTCAGAGGAAGATATCATCCTTGCTGGAGGAGACACGATTTACGTTCACCGGGCTCCCGTTTTCTATATATACGGTGAGGCACAGCGGCCGGGTGCATATCGTATCGAGCGGGGTATGACCGTAATGCAGGCTCTGGCTCAGGGGGGTGGACCCACTCCGCGAGGCAGCGAATGGTGGTTGCGTCTTGACCGCAGAAATGCCGATGGAGTCGTTGAGCGGCTTTCGCCCAAGATGACGGATGCAGTGCAGCCTAATGACATCATCTATGTACGTGAGAGCATTTTTTGACGCTAACCTAATATGACACTCCATCAATTCCTGCTTATCCTCCAAGCACGCCGCAAAGTGGTGTTCTTCACTTTGTTGTTTGTTGTCTTCGTTACACTTCTGGTCAGCTTGTTGCTGCCGAAGCAATATACGGCAAGAGCAGCCGTAGTGGTAGATATCAAATCACCCGATCCAGTCGCTGGCATGGTTTTGCCGGGGTTGGCTGCTCCTGCGTATATGGCCACTCAGGTAGACATAATCAATAGCAGCCGTGTAGCTCACCGTGTTGTAAAAATGCTGCGAATGGATGAAAACGAGCTTATCAAAGAGCAATGGGTCGAGGATGGCGAGAAGGGTGAGCTCGTGACTTGGCTGGCAGACTTGCTTAAACAGACACTGGACGTTAAACCGTCACGCGAAAGCAACGTCATACAAATAGAGTACACCGGAAAAGAACCAAACTTTGCGGCAGCTGTTGCAAACGCCTTCGCTCAGGCATATATCGACGTCAACCTCGATCTGAAAGTTGCTCCCGCTCGCCAATATGCCGAGTGGTTTAAAGATCAGACCCGGGCGATGCGTGACAGACTTGAGAAAGCCAAGGGAGCGCTCTCGGCTTATCAGCAGAATACCGGTCTGGTTGGTACCGATGAACGTCTTGATTATGAAATTGCGAAGCTCAACGATCTTTCTGCACAGCTTACCCTCATCCAGGCGCAGACGTCTGACAGCAGCAGCAAACGGAAAGCTGCTGAAGATCCGGACACATTGGCCGAGGTCATACAGAGTCCGCTGATAAATAGCCTCAAGTCGGACATTGCGCGCCTCGATGCGAAGCTGCAGGAAAGCAGTGCCTATCTGGGGCCAAATCATCCGCAAACCAAACGCACGCAATCTGAACTCGCATCCCTCAAAAACAGGCTTGCTGCGGAAACACGCAAGATTCATAGCAGTATCGGTACCTCTTACGAGGTGGGAAAGCGGAGGGAGCAGGAGTTGCTCGAAGCGATGGAAAAGCAGAAAGAGCGAGTGCTTGAGCTCAACAGGCAACGTGACCAATTGAGCGTGCTTAAGGGCGATGTCGAGGCCGCACAGCGTGATTTCGAGGCCGTAAGCCAACGTTCGGCTCTAACCAGACTGGAGAGCCTTTCTGTGCAAACGAACATTGCTACATTGAACCCTGCTACGATACCAACGAGCCACTCTCGGCCCAAAATACTGCTCAATATGCTGATTGCCACTTTTCTAGGTGCCTTACTCGGTGTGGGAATGGCGTTGATGCTGGAGATCTTGGACCGCCGCGTTCGCTCAGCGGATGATCTACTTGAGGCTATAGATATTCCCATCCTCGCGGTCCTTTCAGGTCCACCTCGAAAACTTCCCTCGCGAATTCCGAAACTACTCAAACCGGAATCCAGCTGATATCTTAAACGGAACTACGCCATGAATCCCGTCAGCGCAAATCTACCCACTATTAAACGCAGTCAGACCTCAAGTGCCCATGAGTCCTTCATGGGACGGACTCAGACTGTGGGAAACAGCAGTTCGATTGGAGCGATTCTGGTCAGTGCAGGAAGGCTGTCCGAAGAAAATATAAATCGCATACTGGAGACCCAGGCGCAGCAGGGGCAGCGTTTTGGGGACATCGCCATTAACCTTGGTTTTCTTACGGAGGATGATGTACGCTTTGCCCTTTCGCGCCAGTTTAACAATCTCTACCTCCCAGCAGGAGACAAGAGTCTTAGTCATCATTTAATCGCAGCATATAAGCCATTCAGTCCCATTGTTGAACACCTGCGTGGTCTGCGGAGTCAGCTCATGTTACGCTGGTTTCAGCCGGATGCGGACCAAAACGTGCTTGCCATTGCCAGTCCCTGCGTGGGGGAGGGCCGTAGCTTCATCGCCGCGAACTTGGCTATTATGTTTTCACAGTTGGGCAAGAGCACACTCCTCATTGATGCAAATCTTCGTGCCCCTCGTCAACACGAGTTCTTTAAGGTGCGTGGGGAGGCTGGTTTGTCCGGTTTTCTTGCGGGGCGGGGTGGGTTGGATTGCATTGTCAGGATTCCGCCATTACTCGGACTCTCCCTGCTACCGTCAGGGGCAGTGCCGCCAAATCCACAAGAGCTGATCGGCCGCAAAGTTTTCCCTGACTTGGTGCAATCGCTCAGTTGCCAGTTCGATATTGTTATTTTGGATACGCCGGCAGCAAGTGAATATGCGGAAGCGCAAATCATAGCAACCGAAGCGTCCTCTACTTTGCTCGTGGCTCGCAAAGACCATACTTCTATCTCACAAACGGTCGAACTGGCGCGGCGATTCCGGCAGACAGATGCTTCAGTGGTAGGGTCGGTATTGAATGACTTCTGATAATAAAAGCGCAAGTCCGCCGTAGTCCTACAGAAGCTTAGTCTAATTCAATGAAGGTTCCGTAAGCACAAAAGCGGGTGCCAGCGAATGACAGCGTAGGTAACTTTATAGGTAACTTTATCTGAAGGTTGAATACGAGATTTATTACAGCACGCCCTACTCCACGGCAAGCAATTCAAGCAGAATTCCTGCATCAGGGCATCTGCGTAGAGCAAAAGATGAGATGGCGAAATAATCCGCGTTGTGGTGAAAGCAAGATGGCTATTAATTCTTCAATTATTTTTACAAAAAAAAAATTGCTTGGTGAATCGGGCACCCGTCTGCTCGTATGGCTACCCATCATTGTCGGGTTAATCGTACTTTATTTACCTAGTCTGGTCGATCTCTTTCGCGGCATCTGGTCTACCGATCAGCAAGCTCATGGCCCGATTGTTCTGAGCATCGCATGCTGGCTTATCTACCGAAAGTGGCCCGAGATGTGGCGTATGAGCGAAGGCCAATCTCCGGTCTCCGCAGTCGGCTGGCCCATTTTCGTTTTCGGGCTGATCTTGTATGTTATCGGCCGCTCTCAAGACATCCTTATTTTCGAGATCGGATCGGCTATCTTGCTGCTTGCTGCAATTCTCTTACTTATGCGCGGCAGCGCGGCACTCAAGGCGCAGTGGTTTCCCCTTTTCTTCATGCTTTTCATGATACCGCTGCCAAGTATGATAGTGGATACGCTGACCATGCCGATGAAGATGGCCGTCTCCTATGTCGCCGAACACATTCTTTTCTGGGCCGGATACCCCATCGCTCGCACAGGCGTCATCCTGCAGATTGGGCAATACAAACTGCTGGTAGCCGATGCTTGCGCTGGCTTGCACACTCTCTTTACGCTTGAAGCTTTAGGTCTGCTCTACCTTAATCTCATCCGCCATGACTCATTATTCCGAAACGTCGCGCTTGCTATTTTTATAGTTCCAATATCCTTTACCGCCAACGTCATTCGTGTAATGGTATTAACCCTGATTACCTATCATTTCGGTGACGAGGCGGGACAGGGCTTTTTACACGGTTTTGCAGGAATGGTGCTCTTCCTCAGCGCGCTTCTGCTGATTATTGGGGTAGATTCGCTGTTGCAATTCGGTATTAAACTGCGCCAGAGTAGCGGTGGGGCGAGCGGGGCTCAGGCATGAATCTCTGGCTCAGAAATTTAGCGCTTCTTTTACTCATGCTCGCTGCCTCAGGGCTTGCGTTAGCCCTGAGGCCGACGGAAAAAGTTGCGGATCATGAACCGGGGATCGACCTTGAAACTGTCATTCCGCGTACGTTTGGGGACTGGCACGAAGAGCATCGAGATTCAATACAAATCGTTGATCCCCGGCAGAAGGAAATGATAGACAGAATCTACACACAAACACTCAGCCGTACCTACATGAATAGCCGCGGATATCGCGTCATGCTATCGATAGCGTATGGCGACGACCAGAGAGATTCAATGCAAATGCACTATCCCGAAGTCTGCTATCCCGCCCAAGGATTTTTGCTCCAGAGGAAAGAAGCGGGTCTCCTGACAACCCAAAGCGGCTTAATTCCTGTTACTCGGATTCTGACCAATCTCGGTCAGCGCACCGAGCCCGTCACCTACTGGACAATAGTTGGTGATCGGGTATTTCAAGGCGGATTTCAAAAGAAAATCGCCGAAATGAGGCATGGCCTCAGCGGTAAAATTCCTGACGGCATGCTGGTCCGGGTTTCGTCTATCGATAGCGAAGCAGCGAACGCTTACGAAATGCAGACTCAGTTTGCCGATCAGATGCTTCGTGCTTTAGCGCCGGAATACAGGAAAAAGTTTAATGGCGGTGTTCAAGTCAACTGATAAAGTGAAAAAGATAGCGCTCATCACGGGCATAACCGGGCAGGATGGTGCTTATTTAGCGGAATTTTTGCTCAGGAAGAATTATATCGTCCATGGAATAAAGCGCCGCACGTCGCTGTTTAATACCGATCGCATTGATCATCTGTATCAAGACCCGCACGTTTCAGAACGCAATTTCATTTTGCATTACGGAGATCTGAGCGATTCAACGAACCTGATCCGGATCATACAACAGGTTCAACCTGATGAGATCTACAATCTTGCCGCAATGAGCCACGTCGCGGTCAGCTTCGAAACCCCTGAATACTCCGCCAATGCTGATGCCATTGGAACCTTGCGTATACTGGAAGCCATACGTATCCTCGGCCTGGAAAAAAAGACACGCTTTTATCAAGCCAGCACATCCGAGCTCTATGGATTGGTGCGGGAAACCCCCCAGACAGAAACAACGCCTTTCTATCCGCGCAGCCCTTATGCAGTAGCAAAGCTATATGGATATTGGATCACGGTTAACTACCGCGAAGCCTATGGCCTTTATGCGTGTAATGGCATCCTCTTCAATCACGAGAGTCCCATTCGGGGTGAAACTTTCGTTACCCGCAAGATTACCCGTGCGCTCGCCCGGATTAAACTTGGTCTTCAGGACTGCCTCTATCTCGGTAACCTGGACTCGCGGCGTGACTGGGGTCACGCGCGTGATTATGTCGAGATGCAATGGCTGATGCTACAGCAGAACGAGCCGGAAGACTTCGTCATCGCCACTGGTGTTCAGCATAGTGTTCGCGATTTTGTAATCGCGGCAGCGGAAGAGCTTGGCATGCGCATAAGCTGGAGCGGACACGGCGTCGACGAAATAGGGTTCATCGAACAAACATCCTCGAATCGGGAGTTCCATGTCGTCGTTCGTATAGATCCACGATACTTTCGCCCGACCGAGGTCGAGACTCTGCTGGGTGATTCCACCAAGGCAAGAAAAAAGCTCGGTTGGGCGCCAAGGATTGCTTTCAGGGAACTCGTCAGCGAAATGGTTCGAGAGGACCTCAAGAGCGCCGAGCGAGATGAACTCGTCAAGAGACACGGATTTGCCAGCTACGACTACCACGAATAGGCAACCAATGGAGAAGAATGACAAAATCTATGTGGCGGGCCATAAGGGACTGGTCGGTTCGGCTATCATGCGGAGCTTAAAGCATAAGGGATACAGCAACCTTTTGACCCGAACCCATGCTGAACTGGACCTGACAGATCAGAAAGCAACAGCGTTTTTTTTCGCTGCGGAAAAGCCTGATTACGTTTTCCTTGCGGCTGCAAAGGTAGGGGGCATTTATGCCAACAATACATATCGTGCCGAGTTTGTCCGTGACAATCTCGCCATTCAGACTAACGTAATTCACGAGGCGTATCGTAACGGCGTTCAGCGATTAATCTTTCTAGCCTCCAGTGCCATCTACCCCAAGCTTTCCCCGCAGCCCGTGAAGGAAGAACACCTCCTCACAGGTCCGCTGGAGCCGACTACTCGGCCCTATGCATTGGCAAAGATTGCGGGGATCGAAATGTGTTGGAGCTATAACCGGCAGTATGGAACGCAATATCTCGCTGCGATACCGACAAATCTCTATGGCCCCGGGGATAACTATGATCTCAACACCAGTCACGTCATTCCAGCATTGATACGGAAGTATCACGAGGCCAAGGTTAATGGTTCCCCTACGGTCACTGTTTGGGGAACAGGCGCATCCCGCCGCGAATTTCTCTACAGCGAGGATATGGCTGAGGCGTGCATATTTTTGATGAATTTGAAAGATCAGGAGTATTCCCGGCTCCTCTGGCCGGCCGGGACAGCACTCGAATCGGATGCTTTGGGCCTCGCGCCTCTGATAAACGTTGGCGTGGGTGAAGACATCTCCATATGTGAGTTGGCTGAGACGATAGGTAAGGTCGTAGGTTACCAAGGCTGCGTTGAATTTGACTCATCCAGACCCGACGGAGCTCCTCGCAGGCTCATGGATGTTTCCCGATTGCATGCTCTCGGCTTCAGGGCTACTTTAGGATTGGAAGAAGGGCTGATGCGAGCCTATACCGACTTTCGTGCTACACGATGTAGCATCAATTCCCAATCGTAATGTTAATTTAATGTGAAGTTCAAAGGTTTGATTGCGATTATCCAGTCCTGAACCGAGAATAGCGGGACAGAACTTTGTGCACCTCCTTATGATATTACTCAGTTCAACAATATTTCTTATCCTTAAATTACTTTATTCCAATCTCAAGTTTTAGTTCCTAATGCTACAAATCCGCGCTCCAGCATACAGCACTGTATCGATATCTTTGCTGTTCGGTATTTTTGCCCTGTTTGTAGGATTATTATGCGCGGTATTGCCTTTGGCTGCCATCCTGCTTGTGGTCGCAGTATTAGGCGCACTCGCGGTTTTGATAGCACCCCTGCACTGGATCGTAATCCTGGAACTTGTTCTTGCAACTGTGATTGCGGGCTTCGTGGAGTATTTCCTGGGTATACCCCAAGCTAACTGGATACCCTATTTGCTAGCACTCCTGCTAGGCTTGCGTGCGTTAATGGAACGGAAAACGCCGCATGAAAAGAAAATTCCTGTCCGGCCATGGTTTTTTCTGCCCTTGATCATATACGTCCTCACGATAATCGCTTCTGTCGGCTTCAACTTGTCGCCTCTCGCGCAACTTCTTGTGGGCCTCAAAAACTACGTGTTTATGTTTGGCGTGCTTTTCGCCATCCTCGCTCTCCGAACTTTCGACACCACTGTAGCAGCCATCTGGAAAGCGATCATCGTTGTTGCTTGTGTCCAACTACCGGTGGTGCTGTATCAGAAATTTTTTATAGCGAGCAGCTTGTCCAACGCCGGAGGTACTGCCGGCTTAAGTTGGGATGCCATATCCGGCACTTTTGGGGGCAGCGTGCTCGGGGGAAACTCCGCTGCTATGGGGTTCTTTATCATCATGGCACTTGTAGTTTCTTTGGTCGCATGGCGCAATCACAAACTCAGCCTTTCTCGTTTGAGACTGATTTGCTTACTCCTGCTCCCATCGATAGCTCTCGCCGAGGTTAAAGCTGTCGTCGTCTGGTTTCTTTTGGCCGGTACCCTTATTTTTTCACGTCAGATTCGCACTCGTCCGCTTGGATTTCTAGTTGCTGTGCTTATGCTGTTGGCCGTCGCTGTCGGCATCCTCGCGGCTTATAAAGCAATGTATTACGACGGGAGCGGCAGATCTATGGACTATATTCAGCTATACGAGACCCAAATCAGATATTTTTTTGATCCTGATAAATTCGGTATGGAGACGCGCGAGTTGGGGCGAACGGCTTCCATAGTCTTCTGGTGGAATCAGCACGATTTATCTGACCCCGTACGGTTGGTGGTAGGACATGGGCTAGGCGCCAGTCGAGGCAACAGTTCGTTTGCAGTAGGTGAAGTAGCACGCGCGTACAGTTTTCTTATTGACACCTCAACTTTAACCACGTTGCTCTGGGATCTCGGGTTACTCGGCGCCGTGTCTTTTGCCGGAGTTTTTGTTTTCGGCGTCCTTGAAGGGTTCCGCTTAATGCGACGAAAGAACATGCCGTCCGATTTGCAGGCTAGCGTTGAGTGCGCGAGCATCGGTCTGCTAATCATTCTAAGTGGACTCATTTATAACCGCGACGTCATAGATGCCGCTTCTGTCCAGTTTATAATGTTCTTTTTCCTCGCTATCCTCACGCATGCCAAAGCCCAAACCACTCGAACTTCGGTGATATAAAAGCTGAATCAAGTTCCGCATGAGAGGTAATTCGCACGTTATGGGCAAAGCTCGCAACACTGCTTAGATGCGCCTGGCGCATAAAGCTATTCTTGATGCTACTGCGATAAATCGTAGGAAGATGAACAACGACCGCTATTATTCTGCCGGTAATATCCGCGATGCAGCAGCATACTTTTTTGCTGGAAAAACCGTTGCCGGCAGCCTTGCCGTTATTTGGCTCATCGTTTTGCTACGTCACTTATCTCCGCCGGAGTATGGAGTCTACGTAGTTTTACTCGCAGTCTTTGAGATCACGAACGTCGTCAGCGAGCTTGGTCTTCCGGATATTGTTCAACGCTTTCTGCCAGAAGCACGTGTTCGCGGGAATAACTCACAATTTGTAGCACTGCTTTTGAGGATCCTTCAAATCCGGGTACTTAGCGCCGTGCTGTCGGGTATAGGACTGTGGGTAGCTTTTGACGCGATAACCGCATTCGCTGGACTTCATCCGCCCGAGGGCCTGGCCCAGGTGTTTGCTGGCTTTTTCGTCGTTGAGTCTTTACTTCGTTTTTTCAATGATCATCTGCTCGGAGCATTGCTTGCACAAAAAACTGCGCAACTAAATCAGATCGTCAAGAGTTCGCTTCGCCTTGCTGCGGTGCTGGCTCTGTTAGGCCTGTCTCATACTTTAACCCTCGATACAATCTTATGGATTGAACTCATTTCCGCAATGTTCGCCCTGATCTTTGCATTCCCCGAGGTGAACCAAATTAAAGCAGTGCTGCAACAGCAAAATACTGCTACTTCAGATGAGGCCTCGTTGGAGTGGCGGCGGATGATACGTCATGGCGTATTTGGTTACTTGACGAGGTGCCTGTACCAGGTTTACGGTTCCGATACGCTAAAACTGGTCGTGTCCCGATTGCTGGGCGCGGCAGAGGCGGCTTCTTATGGGATGGCTGCAGCCGTTACCGAAACCATAAGAAAATATCTCCCCCTGTTTTTATTCCATGGAGTCATCCGACCATCCCTCGTTGCGCGTTATACGGAGAATCCAAGCTATGAACAGCAGAATCATCTCTGCAATCTCGTGTTCAAGCTAAACCTCTTCGTTCTTGCTCCAATAATTGCGTTCATGGCGATTTCCGGAGATGCTTTCGGGACTTGGATTTCTGCGGGGAAGTATCAGTCGGCGGGAGTGTTGTTGACTATAATGGCTGCACTTATTGCCACCCAGGCACAAAGGCTTGTATATACTATGCTTGCTTCGGTTTATACGTTTCTCGGTACCAGTTTTGCGGCAACGGTGGCATCGGTGATTGCTTTGCCACTTTCCATATTTCTCGGTCGGGAGTTCGGCGCTGTTGGTGTTCTTGGCGGAACTCTGGTGAGTGATGTCATCTGGGTCACGATTGTCGCCGTTAGGCTTCGAATGGCTGAGCGGCCCTATGTTCCTGATGGAAAAGGAATTGCCAAGCTCGTGGCTGCAGCGGTCGTGGCGGCAGTGCTCGCTAACATGCTAGCACCCTATAGCGAGAACTTGTTTGGGATTATTTTGGCAGGTTTTGTTGTAACAGGAGGGTACGTCGTAGCTGTTTTGATTTTCAAGCCGTTTGATTACAAAGACCGTTTGATAATAGTGAAGCTAATACCGCAATCATTTCGCTTGAGCCCGCGCAAGCCATAACTTAATTTCATGTGACCGTATATGCGTATAGAAAATATTCGCTCAGAAATCGTCGGAAGCCGAATTCGTAAGGCAGCCGATATCGTTTGGGAAAATAATGACCGTCCGCCCCAGACCGTCTGGTTTGAAACGGACATCCGCCATGAAGCCTTCTTGTCCGGTTCCGCCAACTCTTTCCTGGTGGGAGCCGGCATACCCGCATTCCGGCTAGGTGAGCAGCGAGTAGCGGTTGATGCTCCGGTGTGTCCGGAGCTGAAGCAGAATCTGCATGTCGCCTTCCGCATTCTTTCCCACTGGTATCAGCATAAGCGGCCTCCTCCCGAGATAGAAGCAGATGTACAAGAATTTCTGCCGCTCGTTTCCGAGCGGCGCCATGTCGGAATCTTTCTATCGGGAGGTATCGACTCCTCTGCATCACTTCGTGCCAATCGGCTCCAGGTGCCACGGAGTCACCCGTCCTCTGTAACCCACGGAGTGCTTGTTTTTGGCTATGACATAGGGGCGTTTGCCGATCGTATTACTAATGCCGATCACAAGCGTTTCGAGCTTGCATTGCACTCAGCTCGGGCAATTGCAGAGGATAGCGACCTCGAACTTATATCGATCCACACAAATATCCGTCATTTGAAGGACGACGACGATTTTTGGCTGGATTACTATTTTGGGGCGTTTCTGAGTTCGGTGGCGCATCAACTCGATCAGAAGCTTAGAACTATGATAGTCAGTTCCGGTCCCGATATTACTACAACTGACCCCCATGGTTCCCATCCGCTGCTCGACCCCTATTATGGATCCGCATTGATGAAGATTGCGCATCACGGAATCGAGTATACGCGGCTTGAGAAAACAAGGATTGTGGCCGACTGGCCAGCAGGACTTGCCAATCTCCGAGTCTGCACTCGCGGCGAATATGACGATCACCTCAATTGCGGAACTTGCGAAAAATGCCTCCGTACTATGCTTGCGCTTCACTCGCTTGGCCGCTTGCAGGGCTGCGGCATTTTTTTGCAGCAGGATGTTGACCCCAAACTACTGTTAAAGAGAGCCGTGATGCATACTCCCTATCAAGCCTTTTGCTATGAGGAATGTCTTCCCCTGCTAGACATGGCGGGTGACCGCCGGCTCGCCGAAGCGATTCGCACTGCCCTGCGGGCGTACGAGCGATCCAAGCGGAACCGATGGTCCAAGTGGACCGATGCAAGGCGAGTGCGCCACCTCATATGGAGGCTGGATCAGGACTTTACCCAAGGAGCCGTATACCGGATATTTCGTAAGGCCACCGGCAAAGTGTAACCCGTGCCTTGATAACGAAAAAAGGCCAGAGATTCATCGAATGCCTTCTCTTAATGCTTCTGGAGTTTTAGCATGAAGTTCTACTTGGCTGGGCAAACTAACTTTGGCAACCGAGGCTGTGAGGCGCTTACACGCACTGTTATCAGTAGCCTCTCAGAGCGGTTCGACGACGCCTCTTTCCTTGTTCCTGCAACTGATCCCGAAGCTGATGCCGGGCAATGGCCAGAAATGGCCACATATCGAGCGACATTTGTGCCAACAAACAGTATCCCTCCTACAATAAAGTGGTGGAATCGGGCGATCCGGTTAGCGCCTTGGATCAAACCGCTTTGGGAGCCGTCTTACGAGCTGCCGAATTTCGTCGTCCAGGACATGGCGGGGTGCGATGCAATACTGATGATCGGGGGCGATACAATTTCTTTGGACTACGGACCAGCTTCATTTTTTATGGCCGCCGGTTTCATGGATGCTGCCGCTCGGTCAGGATATGTAACCATGCTGGTTGCTGCATCGATAAGTCCATTAAAGGATCCCATATTCGAGCGCTACATGGTTCGCCATCTTAAGCGATATTCCGTAATTACCATACGCGAAACAGAAACCCTTGCTTACCTGCATGGCTTGGGGTTGGAGAATGCCGTGCTGGTGACCGATCCTGCTTTTCAGCTCGAGCCGGAGACAGTCGACTGGGCGTGGCCTTTTCATCAACAAGGAAACGCGTTAGGTTTTAATATCAGCCCGGTAATCGAGGAAAGTTGGCGGCAAGAAGGGAACTCCGGCGATCTTGTGGAAGAATCGGTAGCATTTCTAAAAAAAGTGCTGGCGGAGACTGAATTAAGCGTGGCCCTTATACCACACGTAGATTCACTTGATGGCAGTCACGTTAACAGTGACACTTCAATTCTCGATAGTATCCATACTGCTTTGGGTGGATCCTCACCCCGCGTAGCACTGATCCAGAGAAATTTAAATGCTGCCCAGTTAAAATATCTGATCGGACGCTGCCGCTACTTTATGGGAGGTCGCACGCACGCCACTATTGCGGCATGGTCACAATGCATTCCAACGATATCTTTTGCCTATAGCACTAAAGCTTACGGCTTGAACAAGGATTTATTCGGAACACTTGATTTTGTCTTGCAAACCCCGAGGATATCCCGCGAGAGCCTCTGGAAAATGTTTGTCGAACTGACAGAGAGCGAGAACTTTATCCGATCGTTGCTTGTGCAACGCATTCCCGAATGGAAGCGCAAATCGTCGTTGAGCGCGAATGTTCTAGCCGAGCATCTGAAGAAATGAAAATATTAATTGGACAATTAATAAGGTTACTCCAAATCAGCTTATTGAGGAAGGGGTAAGCGCACTCCCAGCGGTATCTGACACTATTGCCAGTCACCCTTGCACGCGACGGGCGAAAGGAAACAGGCTGAAAATGTTGAAGACTTTCCGTTTTCTCTTACTCGTATTGTATGTGATCTCAAAGCCAGGCGTAGCTGGGGAATGGAAGCCGCTTACGGACCAAGAGCTAAGCGTCGTTCCTGGCAGCGCACTTGATTTTTCCCGACTGGTTGAGGCAGGCCGCGCTGGCAAGCATGGCTGGGCGAAGGTGCTTGAGGACGGGCATATCGGCTTCGAACGCCGCGACATGCCCCAACGATTTCTGATCGCGTCTATAGTGTTCAGTAAACTGACCGGGGAATTGCCTGATAAAAGCAGGAGCGAGCATCTGGTCCAGGAGCTCAAACGTACCGGCTACAACGTAGTGCGCTTCCACTTTATGGACGCTCATCTCATGACGGGCCGCTTCAAGGATTTTGATTTTGACCCGGAACAATTTGACCGCCTGCATTACCTGCTTGCGCAACTCAAGGCAGGGGGTCTCTATTGGATCGTTGATGGCCTGACATCCGATAATGCCGCATGGGGTGACGTTCGACCGCACCGCTGGGTGAAAAAACACCAGGCGAAGGTGGACGTGCTTACCAAGCCCGATGGCTTTGCACATTGGGAATCATTGGTCGAGCGCCTCTGGGGCAGGAAGAATCCCTATACTGGCATTGCGCCGCTGCAGGATCCGGCAATGCTGGGCGTGATCTTGGTAAATGAAGGCAGCCTTGGTTATCTCGCCAGCCTTGAGGGTAATCGGTATCCAGATAGTCTGACCCCGCTCTTCCGCGACTGGCTGAAAGCTCGCTACCGCAACGATGAAACGCTAAAGAGCGCGTGGCGTGGCCACTTGAAAGCGAAAGAATCTGTTGATGGGGTTGTGGACGTGCCTGAAAAGGTTCGCGAAAAAGATTCGCGAGGTATTGATTTTGCCCGTTTTATAAGCGAATTGCAACGTAACAGATATAAGGCGATGGAAGCGCATATCCGAAAACTCGGCTTCAAGGGGTTGGTAACAGCCTTCGACAATTGGCCATTTTTTGGTGCAGACATTACCCGTACTGCTGTGGAGTGGGTCGATATGCACTCTTACCACACCTTGCCTAGCGCTGTCGGGCAGCCAGGCTCTAAGATTTCGCAATCGAGTTTGCATGATAATGCCGCACGTTATATCCGTGAGCTCACCACTACGCGCCAATGGGGTAAGCCCTTTACGGTGACAGAGTACGGTCAACCTTTCTGGAACCGCTGGCGTCATGAGTCAGCTGCACTGATGCCTGCGATGGCCGCTTACCAAGGCTGGGACGCTATCTGTCAATTCGCCGAAACCCCTATCCAGTTCGATTATGGGACCTCGCCGTTCGTCCGTCGACAAGCGATTTATCCATTCAACGTGGGTGCCGATCCAATATCCAGGGCAGCGGAGCGCCTCGCTGCACTGCTGTTTTTACGCGGTGACGTGGCTCCGGCAAGGGGCCGCATTCATCTGCATATGGACGCCGAACGAGCGCTAACGCGTAGTGCCGGATGGGAACAAGTGCCGGAGAATCTTTCTCGTCTAGCCTTCGTGTCTGGCATCGGGCTTGATTTTCGCGCGGAACCAGTAAAAAGTCACCAGCATGAGGTCTGGTTCGAGATGGCAACGAGCGCACCTATATGGGCTGATAAACTCAGTACAGCGCTGACCCGCTCCGGGTTGGGCCCAGGCGAAGAAAGTCAATTAAACGTCTTACGTGATGCAGGCATTGTCGAAGCCTCAAATCGAACCCGGTTGAGTGCGGGTGTATTCGAGTCCGATACAGGCGAAGTCGTGTTTAATAATCAGACCAAACGGATAAAGGTTGTAACAGACAAAACAGTGGCGGTGGTCCTTAGAGGGGGGGCAGACACGACAGGGCCGCTCACAGTAAAGGATACCAGCGGCCCTGCCCTTTTCGCGCTTTCAGCATTGGACGATCAGCCAATCGCAAAAAGTAAACGGCTGCTTTTGTGGGTATTGACTGACGCAATCAACAGTGGGATGAAGTTCACGGATGATGAGCGGACGACAATCAAGACTCTTGGGGGCTTTCCTCCACAAATACAGACCGTTTCTGCGACCCTTAAAATCGAAACTGAAGGTGGGGCTAAGCTGAAGGCGTGGCCGCTCTCTCTCAGTGGCGCGCGACGTGAGGCGATTTCCCTTGTTTCGGAAGGGAATGCTATTGAACTGCGATTGGACACGTCTGCATTGCCAGATGGTCCTGCACTTTTTTTCGAGATTGCTGCAGAATGAGTACCTCTCGATGTGGACCTGAGTCTCGGTGTTGTTTCCTTTCCTGTCCATGGACCGCATGTTATAACGTCTCGGGAGCTTTGGCGGGATCAAACTCAAACTCCAACCTTGATTGATGATAAAAAATAATGAGCATATGCGAGGTACTACACGCGTTCGCATCTTTTACCCTGCTGATCCAATTGGCATTGTTCCCGGCGGTATTGATACATTCATTCGTGGCCTTCTTAAATGGGCTCCGGAGGACATCGAATTCAGTCTGGTCGGAATGACGACCGATCCAGTTGCACGGCCCGTTGGGCGTTGGACTCGCGGTAGCCTTGGACGGCGCGAGTTCGATTTTTTTCCGGTGGTCCGGGTCGTGGATGCCGGTGATCGCTCCTACTTGCCACTTTCGCTGCGTTATACCACCGCAGTGGCACGAACACCGGAGATTACGTGTCAGGATTTTGATATATTTGAATTGCATCGCATCGAGCCCGGACTGTTGTTTCGCGGAGAATCGCGACCCAAAAATGCATTTTTCCATACCGACATGTCGGTTATTCACACGTCGACAAAAACCGATGTCCTCTGGAAGTATTTACCAGGTATTTACGATTTGATCGAACGAAAAATTGTACCCGGGCTTTCCTCAGCCTGGTGCGTTAGTAAGCAGGTCACCAAGTCGCTTCAAAACCGATATCCGGCATGTTCTACGATAATTCGATTCATCCCAACCTGGGTTGATACGGAAGTGTTTTTCCCTCTACGGGAGGATCTCCGGGCAGAACAGCGGCAACGTCTCGCTGCAGCTTTAAATATCGATATGGCCGCATCGTGGATTATTTCCGTGGGTCGGCTTGATATAACAAAAAATCCTGAACTCCTGCTATCTGCTTTTGGGCGACTTGTATCCAAGGGGCGGCACGTTGTGCTTCTTTTCATAGGGGATGGCGTTTTAAGGACTGGGCTCGAGAAAAGAGTCGTTAAAGAAGGACTTTCGGCGCAGGTACGATTTCTGGGGCTGAAGGGACCTGCTGAAATTGCTACCATACTCGCGACAGCCGATATCTTCGCTCTTTCCTCGACTTATGAGGGTATGCCGATGGCGGTTCTAGAAGCGCTGGGGACAGGCCTCCCCGTCGCGACCACGGATGTTGGGGAAGTACGCAAGGTAGTGTGCCCCAAAGTGAACGGTGCTATCTCTGCGAATCAAAGCATGGAAGAGTTTTCCGTGTGTCTCGAAGATGTACTTGATAATCTCAACCATTACCGGGGGGCGCCCGCAATACGAGCGGTCCAGCCGTTCCGTCCGAGTGAAGTGTTAGCCCCGGTTTATCAGAACTACCGGGAGCTTAATTCGAGCTTTCGTCCAACAAAAGGGTAAGAATTTGGAAGAATTGAAACCTACCTATCCCGGCAGACAACGCGCGTTGGTCACCGGTGTTCCGATTGATTTGGTCGATTGGTCGACAGTGCGAGAGGTGCTTTGTAACTGGGCTACAGCCCGGGAATCGCGTCATGTATGCGTTTGTGACGTTCATTCAGTGATTACTGCCACCCGAAATAGAAGCCATTACAAAGCCATTGAAGAGGCGGATATGGTGACAGCGGATGGAGCTCCGGTTGCCTGGACTTTGCGGAGCAAAGGTTTCTCAGGTCAAACTCGAATCAATGGTCCAGATTTGATGTGGCATCTATGCGAGGACGCGACTCGGCACGGCGTCAAGGTCGGACTCTTCGGAGCTGCGCCAGAAACGCTAGAACGCCTGCGAGCATTTATGGCGAAGACCTTTCCGCAACTCAATATATCGTATTGTGTCTCACCCCCATTTCGCCAGCTCTCCCCTGACGAGGATAATGAAATTTGCGAGAGTATTAATAGGAATGGCGTGGGTCTTTTATTTGTTGGTCTGGGGTGCCCAAAGCAGGAAAAATGGATTTCCGAACACCGCGGCAGAATACGTGCTGTAATGATCGGAGTCGGTGCTGCTTTTGATTACCATGCCGGTACTGTTTCGCGTGCCCCAGTCTGGATGCAATCGAGCGGTTTGGAGTGGTTCCATCGGCTCATATTCGAACCGCGACGGTTATGGAAGCGCTATTTGATAAATAACTCCTTATTTATTATTAGAAGCATGTATGACTGGCTTTCCGGAGAATTTGATAAGGCAAAAGCTACTTCAAACAGAGTTCACTCAGAGGCAGAGCGCAGGGCCGGAAAGTAACTTCCATTAGAAAGGCGCTAACCATCTTTCTGCTGGCCAGTCCACAGGTATTTTTGAATGCTAGGGTCTGTTGACGTTTCAATCTGAGGTTTTGTCATTAGGAAGAAAACTCGTATTGTTAAAGCTCTCATACAGTAACAACACGAGTTTTCGATGCCCCGATTGCTGCTCAGTGACGA
>NZ_JCAHZJ010000008.1:0-1611 GCF_059489795.1 Nitrosospira sp. CT | reverse complement strand
TGACCCGCCCCCGAAATCAGTACCGGTCTAAAATGGAAAATTCCGGCTCCTTTGGCCTGCCGGACAAGGTGTTTTCCCTTGCCTGACGGGCAAATTCAGCAGGGGTTGCCCACTGCAATGCAGAGTGGGGACGCACCTCATTATAGTACTGCCGCCACTCGTCAATCTTGCGCCTGGCATCCTCCAAAGACAAGAACCAGTGTGCGTTCAGGCACTCCTGCCGGAGTCGCCCGTTGAAGCTTTCCACCTTTGCGTTGTCGGTGGGCTTGCCTGGGCGGCTGAAGTCGAGTTCGATGCTGCGCTCATAGGCCCATTTGTCCATGACCTTGGAAATGAATTCGCTGCCATTGTCGACTTTGATGGTGACAGGCAGTCCGCGGTAAGATGCAATACGGTTGAGCGTGTTCACGACGTCCTCTCCTTTCAGGTTCTGACCCACCTCGATGGCCAGGCTCTCTCTGGTATAGTTGTCCATCACAGTCAATGCGCGCAGGCGTCTGCCATCGAACAGCGCATCAGCAACAAAGTCCATGCTCCAGATCTGATTGATGGCCGTTACCTGATGTTTGGGCTGGCGTAGTCGCGCCGACTTGTTGCGTTTTGGGCGCTTTAAGCGTAATGACAGCCCTTCCTCCCGGTAGAGGCGATAAACACGCTTGTGATTGTCTTTGAAGCCTTCCCGCTGCAACAGGACATGCACTCTGCGATACCCGTAGTGCACCCGTGTGGCAGCAATTTCCTTGATGCGCATGCACAGTACCGATGAATCGCGGCGGCGCGACTGGTAGATATACACCGTGCGCGACAGCTTGAGCAACGCGCAAGTCTGCCTCACACTGGCGCGATAACGACTGCATAATTCATCGATCAGAATGCGTTTGCGGGAAGGCCTCAGAGCTTTTTTGACAAGACGTCCTGCAACATGGTCTTGTCCAGGCTCAAATCGGCTACCAGCCGCTTGAGCTTGATATTCTCTTCCTCCAGTTGCTTCAAGCGCCTGAGTTCGGATGGGCCCAACCCCCCGTACTTCTTCTTCCAGTTGTAGAACGTGGCATCGCTGATGCCCATCTTCCTGCAGACCTCTTCAACCGGTGTGCCAAGCTCGGCCTGCTTCAGCGCAAACGCAATCTGCTGCTCGGTAAATTTGCTTTTCTTCACGTCATGACTCCTTTCCAAAAAGGTAAAAATCATGCCGGAAATTCTACTTTTAAATGGTACGGTTTATCGGGGTAGGGTCAACAGTACCGAAGCGAGCGCGATGAGCTTAAATAACCTCGTTAGACCTCGCTCATTGCACAGCTTTAGCGTCAGCCTATTCTCCAGCTTGGTTTCGGAATGACATCAATTTGTATCTCTGTTAAATTGAATGGGAATGATGGCAGACGCTAAATTGGCCAAATATGGGGTTTTCATGACTACCTTAGCCGCCTTCTTTCTAGCTGAAACGCTAATTGCTACTGTGTCGTAGGCTGCGCAGTACAATTGTGACAGGGTTTTCCCCCGGTTTCACGGACACATCTAAAAAGGCTGATAATGAGTCAGGAGGTGTGTCTTGGCAAGGCGAAGAAAATACGCAGCGCAGTTCAAGCAGGAAGCAGGTTTTGTGAAAAA
>NZ_JCAHZJ010000007.1:0-79901 GCF_059489795.1 Nitrosospira sp. CT | reverse complement strand
CAAACGCAATCTGCTGCTCGGTAAATTTGCTTTTCTTCACGTCATGACTCCTTTCCAAAAAGGTAAAAATCATGCCGGAAATTCTACTTTTAAATGGTACGGTTTATCGGGGTAGGGTCAGAGCCGGAATTTTCCATTTTAGACCGGTACTGATTTCGGGGGCGGGTCAAAACTGGGACTTTGCTAGAACGCCCCTGGCACTACTACCGGGGGCACATCAACCCTTAACTGCGAATTCCGCCAGAGTTTGATAGTTCAATGCTGTGGTCGATGCTGTTGTAGTCACGGCGCCAAGCCCATTGAATCCAGCGCCTATAGCTCCGGGAGAATTTCGCGAAAACGCTAAGATGGCAAAAAAACTGGTGTCGGGTCGGCTCATGTCTAAAGCGGTCATTCACAGCGTTATATGTATCATCTGTCGTTTGACCAACGCGCAAGGGTGCGATCAACTTAACCAATATACTCAAATACTCAACAAAAAATGACAACCATCGCATGCTGGTTCAACAAAGAGAATTCACATACTTCTGTTTGGGTTTGTGGCGATAGCAAGATAACGACCGCTACCAAAACCACTCTGTCCGAATCTAGCCCAAAGATATTCTCTGTACCAGTTCATTGTTATGCTCCCGGGCCGCAGGGATTCTTCAATTCGACACTGTCGGCGTTGCCTATGCGGGAAACTCAATCGTTGGACTTACATTGAGCTCTGCGCTATCCACATGTCTCACCAGTGTAATATCTATTGCTATTCCCCCCGCACTGGATGACATAGCCGAGTTTGCACTTAAACTTTTGCAGCTTTATGTAAAGGAACTTGGAGTTGTTGCATGCAAGCGAGCAGAGTGTGAGGTTGCGATCATTGGCTTCTGTCCGGTGGAACATAAGCTGAAGATGTACTACCTCACCCCCTCAATCAATCAGGGCGAACTGGAATATAAATTAGAAAAACACCCAGACGATCAAGGGGATGACTTGTCCTCCTGTTAGGCGCCTGATAAGTCGAGGATAAGGAAAAACATCGAAGCCTTTCGAAGAGAGAGGTTGAAGGATATATCGTGGTGGAGGGCACCTAAGAATGTGATATCAGATGAAGTCGAGAATTCCGATAACCCTACAATTGGCGGACATCTGCAGCTAGGCATTTGCAATCAACTTGGCTTCCAAGTCTACTCGGTGTGCCGTCCTTATAGCCTTGGGGGCGCAGCATATCTAAGCTACCTTGGCCTGAATGTGTCCAGTGACTTTGGGCAGATTGGGTCATGCAGGATTGGAATGCCGGGTATGCTATGACTCGAGTCACTACGCGAAAGCACAAAGAGGTAACCCCATGAGTAGTGTTCAACAAAATTAAATACAAGGTAGGACTGCTTAATCTGGTAGCCGAACTTGCAGTGTGTCGCTTTGCAAATTGATGAGCTTTTCCCGTGATACCTTTTACCTATTAATCGGCGATGCATCGGGGCTACCTGACTCATACCTTTAGTGCAGACAATACTGTCTAATTCCCGCGCAGTGAGGCATCCAATCCCTGGTTCACGAGAGGGCAAGATAAATGGAGGGCATCAAGTTCGATCAGGAAATGAACTATATTGATATGGGTAATGCCTTGCCGTGCGGAAAAGAAATTTATGACATTTCTTCCATCGTAGCTAAAAACATCGGTTAAGCACTGAGGAAGCAGAAATGCCGCTGAACCCATCCCTGATCCCTCATTCGTCAGAGCAGCACTCTGACTGGGAGAAAGCGCTGCATGGCGGCAACGATGCGCTGCTGACGCAACTTGCAGCCGATGATGATCCCGCTGCTGCTCTTCTGGAACTTGAAAGCTACATCAATGGGATCTACCGCGGCAGCCCGTCTCCCTTATCCAAACCGCTGCCGGATATCCGCTTGGAGGTGCGACGGGCGCTACCCTATGTGGATGAAATTCGGGATCGCCTGGGATGGCAGGTGCGGGATTTCGATCTCGGGCTCCTGCGCTTGATTCGTGGCTCGAGCACGTTATCGCTCGTGCTGGGGGCAGGGGTCTCGATGGACGCAGGGGCGCCCTCCTGGCCCGAACTGGTGCGTTTGATGCTGGAGGAAACGCTCGACAAGGGTCTGGAGTTCTACGAGTCCGTTCCCGCCGCTGACAATCCGGCTCAGCCGCCTATCGAGTTTCTTCCCGACGGCACGGTGCGCACGGGCGGAACGGGAACCTGGCGTTTCGAGCAACGCGTGAGCGAAGTGAAGCGCTATACGGCTGAGCAGGAACAAACCGCGAGGAACGTCCTTGCCGAGGTCAAGGCCAAAGATTCTTCAACCGATGTCGAGACGCTCATGCACGGGGCGCAGGTCTGCTACGATCTTTGCGGCCAGCACCTTTTTCGCTTGCTCACGAAAATCATCTATACACGTGCGAAAGAGCCAAGCGAAGTCCATCGGGTTATTGCCGAACTGGCGCAGGCGCAAGAGGTACCCGTGCGCGGTCCTGGTTTGTTTCCCGGATGGGATTCAATTATCACCTACAATATCGATGCACTGATGTCGGAAGCGCTCGCGGAGCAGAAAATCCCGCACGCCGCCTGGGCGATGAAGGGTGACAAGCTGCGGGGCAATCCGGATGAACTCGCTCAGAAGAGTTCATGGCATGAGCCTATCTTTCATCTTCACGGTTTTACGTCGCGGCGGCTGTTCATGATCACGAATGTGCGCTTTGTATTTTCCACTTCCCAGTACCTCACGACGTACAAAGGGCCGCGATCAAGGATATTGGAAGCGGTCTACGACGGATTTCTGGCGAATCCTGAGCGCATTGCGCTTTATATAGGATGTTCGTTTGCCGATGAAGCGATGAACGACCTCCTGCGTGAGGCCTTCGCGGAATACCCGGGGCGCTATCACTATGCATTGCTGAAATGGCCGCGAGACCGGAAAGGAAAGGAGCCGGACAGGAGCGAGATCGAAGCCGAGTCCGCCAAATATCTTGAGTTTGGTGTGCGACCGGTTTGGTTCGATGATTTCACCGAATTACCCGGGTTGATCCGGCAGCTGCAATGACGTGCACTGCGATTTAGGCGATAACTGTACTGGAATCATTGGCGTCCTATTCTATTAATAGGCGCCCAGCCCTCGGATTTTCCGGCTTTCTGCGATATTAACGCCCGGGAGGTTGAACGCTTCTCAGTATCTTCCCTGGTGGTGGTGGGGGAGGAACGCCGGGCGGTGGCGGAGGTATGCTCACTGTTCCCTGCGGCCCGGGCGGCGGAGGGGGGTAGGAAGAGGAATAAGGCGGATAAGAAGGGGAGGTGTAACGACCTCCTGGATAGCTGTTCGTGACCTGGCCGTATACCGGCACCTGATGTCCCTTGGCATACATGCACTGCACGTAGGCGGCGTCATAACGCTCCTGGGAAATCGAACCCGAGGCTCCCGCACTACCGATGCCAGCCAGGCTTCCTGCCAACGCGCCGGTACCGGCCCCGATCGCTGCGCCGCGCCCACCGCCCAGAGCAGCGCCAGCCGCAGCGCCTACTCCAGCACCTACGGCGGCGCTTCCCACTCCACTGGATATCGAAGCGCGACTCGGTGTATTTCCTCCAACCTGGTCATAAGCAAACTGCCGGCAGAGGTAGTCGTCGTAGCGGAACTCGTCGAAGCTTCTTCCTGTGCCCGGCAGGGCCATCATGCTGGGACCTGTTGGCATACCGACACAGGCGGTGAGCGAAGCGAGCACGAGCAGCGGGAGGCACAACCTCGGGGACAACTCCGGGAATAACTCCGCCCACCGGACTTTATCTGAAACCAGGGATTTCCTGAATATGGATTGGATCATGATGGTTCCGCTCATTGATCAGGTTGAGGCGCTACCTGCAGCCAGCCTTCAGTGCAATTTTTGACATAGGGATAATAGCCTTCGGGATTGCGGCAATAATGCCAGTAACTGATCGCCGGCGGTTGATGTTGGGATTGGATCCCCGGTGGCTGCTGGATGTAAACAGGGGGCTGTGCCGGCGTTACGACCAGTGGCGCCATAGGTGGATACGCGTAGCCGGGGGTGTAGCCATACCAGGGGGAAAACCCGTAAGCCGGATAGCCGTAGGGCGCGTAACCGTAAGGTGGTCCGTAGCGGTAATAAGGCGGATAGTAGGGCGCTCTTCCGTAATAACCCAGACCATAGCCGCCCCATACTCCCAGTCCGAAAGCCAATCCGGGGTTGCCCCAATGGCCCCCATGGTGGTGACCCCCGTAGGGACCCCCGTAGGGACCCCCGTAGTGACCCCCGTAGTGACCCCCGTAGTGACCCCCGTAGTGACCCCCCTTGTCCGCCCATGCCGCGGGTGCCGAAAACAATCCGAGTAAAATGAGGAAAGCGTACATGAATCCCATTTTTTTCATGCCAGTCTCACTTTGCGATTCCAGCCATTGAAATCACTCCTCTCTTTCTATGTATGACTTGGACCGTTCCATGAGCAAAAAAAATTCTGGCTGGATCGATGTTAATGCGGATATAACGCATCACCGGCGCTTTGGTTGTCATACTTGAATAATTCAACGTCAAGAAGGAAGAGCAGCTTCTTCTTTCGCCGCACAGACTCTCCTTGTTGGAGGCGCGGGCTCCTCTATAATATGTGCCCATGTCATCCGCGTCCTTCAACGTCCGCCCCCAACCTGACCAGGTTCTGGTCGACATTGCAGATTACGTCGTGGGGCGGGATATCCAAAGCAATCTGGCTTACGCTACCGCCCGGCACTGCCTGATGGACTCCCTGGGGTGCGCCATGGAAGCCCTTGTGTATCCCGCCTGCACCAAGCTGCTTGGGCCGCTTGTGGCCGGCGCTGCCGAAGCTGAGGGCGGCGCGAAGGTTCCCGGTACCCGGTTTCAGCTCGATCCGGTGGAAGCGGCATTCAATATCGGCACGATGATTCGTTGGCTCGATTTCAACGATACCTGGCTGGCTGCGGAATGGGGCCATCCATCGGATAATCTTGGCGCCATACTGGCTGTAGCCGACTGGCTTTCGCGCAGTGCCACGAGCGGGAGGCAGCGACCGCTCATGCGCGATGTATTGACCGCGATGATAAAAGCATACGAGATTCAGGGTTGCCTCGCCTTGGAAAACAGCTTCAACAAGGTGGGACTGGATCATGTGGTGCTGGTTAAAGCCGCCTCCACTGCCGTCGTAACGCATCTGTTAGGCGGCAGCCGCGACCAGATCATTGACGCGCTTTCCCAAGCATGGGTGGATGGGCAGGCGCTGCGCACGTATCGTCATGCGCCCAACACCGGCTCGCGCAAATCTTGGGCCGCAGGGGATGCTACCAGCCGCGCAGTATGGCTCGCGCTGATCACACTCAAGGGGGAGACAGGCTACCCTTCAGCACTTACCGCGAAAACCTGGGGGTTCTACGACGTGCTGTTCAAGGGAGAGCCTTTCAAATTCCAGAGGCCCATCGAACGATGGCGTTCCTATGTGATGGAAAATGTGCTGCTCAAGATTTCGTTCCCCGCCGAATTCCACTCCCAGACGGCGGCGGAGTGTGCGATGCAACTATACCCGCGGGTGAAGGATCGGATTGCCGATATCCGGAAAATAACGATCCGTACCCACGAAGCCGCAATCCGTATCATCGACAAGAAGGGTCCGCTCAGCAGCCCAGCCGACCGCGACCATTGCATGCAGTATATCGTTGCGGTGCCGCTTATTTTCGGCAGGCTTACGTCCGCCGATTATGAGGATGCCGTGGCCGCTGACCCACGCATCGATGAATTGCGGGACAAAATAATCTGCATCGAGAACCCGCAGTTTACAAAGGATTATTACGATCCTGAAAAACGTTCCATTGCAAACGGTCTTACACTGGAATTCAAGGACGGCAGTAAACTGGAGGAAGTGGTGGTGGAGTATCCCATCGGCCACAAGCTGCGCCGAAGCGAAGGCATTCCGCTACTGGAAGAAAAGTTCAGAATCAATCTTGCGCGCCGTTTCCCGGCCCATCGGTGCGAGGCAATCATGAACGCCTGCCGTGATCAAAATAGACTGGAAGCGATGCCGGTTCACGAGTTTATCGATCTGTTTGTGATTTAGGTGAGCCAGTTCCTGCTTCGGGACGCGTAATATCAGGCGCTCTGTGTTCCCTTTCGGTAAGATCGTGCTCGTTCTCCTGCGGGGAAGAGTTTGTATTCAGCAGTATCCGGAGAGTATTGAGCCTCAATCTCCACGAAGCGATAGTTGCCGTGTCTGCTGACAGGGCGACCAGCAATTGTTCCACCCCGTCGGTATGTGAGACGTCGCAGGTGGAGAAAAAACAGTGAAGCTCCTCACTGTTCGTGATGCCTGTCCGCTGCGCGAAGCCGGGATAATCTTCACGCAGATGGGAGGCCAGCCAGGCCTGATCGATCCATTGCTTCAACTGGCTATAGCTGAAGCACGTGCGTATCGCGAGATCCACCGGGTCAGCATTGCTGAGGTTTTCGATATTATCGAATCCTTCCCGCTCCAGTCTCAATTCGTGCGAGTAGCTCATTCCTGCCAGCATGGAAAGCGGCAGCGCGCGGTAGCTCATCGCGGGGATGATTTCTCTCGTCAGTTTAACGACGATCCGCTCAATTCCGAGCGCAGCCCGTTTCGGATAGAAACCGAGAAAAAAAGCAACAAGGGGCAGCAGGCTCAATCTGGCAGGGAAGGGGACTTCCTGTTTCGAAAGCAGTTTTTCGCCATTGCCTGATCCTTCAGGAGATGTGACTTCTCTGGGCTCCTCACCGGCAGGAGGCGTTGGAGGCGCTGGCGTTGCGGCATTCACGTCGGAGGGTGCAGCAGTCGAGGGCGCAATCACGTCGTGTGGCAGCAGCAGATCGAACGCAAAGGAGAGTACCAGCGCCAGCAGGCTTGCGACAATCATGCGGATGGTGCCATCGACGAACGTATTGGAAGTCAGGTCCATCGTGAAGTAGGCACGGACTACGGAGCCGATGAAATAGACGTAAGCACCGAGGAATCCGAACTGGAAAGCCGTCAGGTTGCGGACGAGGTGGGAATAATAGGAATCGCGATTTGTTTCATACAGCTCCATGAAGGGGCCCATGGTCAGCATGTTTGCCCCGAGACTGAAATCCACACCGAGCTCGCAGGAGGAGGAAACGGGCTTGAACAGCAGCAGAATGGAACTGCCGAGCAGCACGACGACAGTAGTCAGCCAGACGCTTCCCCTGTAGGTGCCAAAGGAAGCCCTTCGTCCCATCCGCTGGCGGATTTCACCGCGCCGCTCGGGTGGAACGTCGCGGTACAAACGGCGTTCCTTGCGGTTCGCCATCTTCATCGTGTAGCTCAAGGCGAGCGATGGCACAACCAGAACCGCCACCAGGGTCATGATAAGGTTGTACTGGAAGAAGACCGGGTCAAACCAGTGCGCGACTGCACGGAAATCGCGGTGGGCGGCTGTACCGGGACCCGGGGTTGTCCCAAACGCGGATTCCAGCCCCAGGCTCACGATGAAGATCGTTGGTACCGCAAATACCAGCCAATCGTACCAGTGCATGTCCCATTTTTTGCCCGCGTTCGGATCCATACACGTCTTTTCAACTTTCCTTACCTTCTGCTGCAGCGATTGCTTGATTCGCAGCCTCGATCCAGAATTGGCGATGATTGAAAGGCCGTGCAGATTGCCTGTCCGGCAGGGCCAGACTCCAGCCCAGAAGCTCGATATGGTCGGCCCGCAGTGTCCCCCGAAACTTTCCCCATCTGGCAGAGGCCACGGGAACCATGCCATCGTTATCTTCCGGCATTACCTTGCCATAGGGCCTAAGCCAGAAAGGAAGTTCCTCTAAAGGGCGGCGGCTTGCATAGGAGGAATAGGCTACATCCGGCCGGTCCGGAATCTGTATTGCTTCGCATGCGGCGGGAGTCAGTTCGGCGAGCGCCGGATTGCCAATGTGTCGAATCCAGGCGGGAACAGGTCCTTTGGCTTCGAGGAACCATTGTGCCAGGGGCGAACCGCGATGCGGGGTGGAAACAGTGAGCAGGCTTTTTACACGCCGGTCCGGGTCGAGGTGGCTGATGAGATACCGGGCATCGAGCCCGCCCATACTATGTGCGACCAGGGCAAAAACTGGCGCGCGTCCGCGGAAAAGTTTGTTTGCGAGTATTTCCGCGCGTTCCGCTATGGTTCCAGCCCCCGGTACTTCCGGTATAAGGGGTCTGATATCTTTGCGGCCTAATGCCTTTTCCACGCCGCGAAATTGTTCTATGGGTCCCCGCCGCGAGAAGCCGAGAAAGCCGTGCAACAGCACCACCGTTGGAGTTGTCATGTAACCATGCTCGCAATAAATGAACGCATCCAATGAAGCTTGCAGTCGCACTGCTGCCTGCGTCTGTCAACTCATCGCGCCACGATACGCGGCAACGATATCCTGCCACCTTATTTCATATTATAGGATATTCCGCATTCTGCATCGGGCCATGTTTATGCAATCAACATGACGTGATCTCGCCGGTATCATCGGACCTGAATATTTTGTGACATGCCTGCCAAATCTGACCCGGAGACACGGTTTTACCGATGTAAGTAAATCCACAATGACATGTTCAGTCACTTCCTAAGGGGAATATAATTTGATGAGGGAATTAAACTCCAATCGGAAGCCGGATCGGGACGAGGACCGGTCCTGGAGTGTACCTTGGAGTTCTGAACGTGATTTCGACCGCCGTGCTGTTTACCCGCTTTGAGCGGTGTATTGAGCGAGGAGCCGCAAAATGAAAATAGCATACGATATCAGCGGAAAGACCGCTCTTGTGACAGGAGCAAATCGTGGAATAGGCAAGGCGATTGTCGAGGCGCTGCTGCATCATGGGGCGATGAAAGTCTATGCAGCGGTGCGCAACCCCGATTCCGCCAATCCGCTGCTGGAACACTTTGGCGACATGGTGATTCCAGTTCATCTGGATTTGACCATGCCGGAAAGCATCACAGCATTGGGTGACAGAGCCCCGGATGTTCAGGTGGTGGTCAACAGCGCGGCGATTTTCAAGACCTCAACCCCGCTGGATGCCGGTGCAATAGATGCGCTTGAGATGGCAATGAAGATCAATGTGTACGGACTCATTCGCATGGCTCAAACCTTCGCCCCCATTCTCGCAAAAAACGGAGGAGGCGCATTCATCCAGCTCAATTCAGTTGCATCCTTGAAGTGCGCTTCAAATTTTGCGACGCATTCGGCATCCAAGGCCGCTGCCTACTCCATTACCCAGGCATTGCGCGAGCTGCTGGCACGGCAGGGTACGGCGGTACTGAGTGTACATCCCGGCCTGATCGCAACCGACATGAGCAGTACTGCCGGATTGGCAGGTACCGCTGCGCCTCCCTCTGTCGTTGCAGAAGGTATAATCACTGCGCTGCGATCAGGGGATTTTCACCTTTTTCCCGACCCTATGGCTCAACGTATCGGAAATGCGTACCGGAGTTTTTCTGAAAATGTCATTGAAGCAGACATTGAAGAATACAGGGCGGAAAAGCAATAAGTGCCGGCGGAAGCAGTCCTGGCAGGATCCGTCCGGCAAGATCGATGTCCATGAGCGGCATCATGAAGATGCAGAAATTTTTCAAGGAGTGTATTTATGGCCCATAACCTGTTCAATACCCTGAAAGAGCTTTCGCTGCCTACGGGCAAAAAGGCAAAGTATTATTCCCTGCCAGCTCTGGAAGCAGCGGGACTCGGCCGAATCTCCCGGCTGCCTGTCTCCATTCGCATCGTGCTGGAGTCTGTCCTGCGCAATTGTGACAACAGGAAGGTGACCGAGGCGCACGTAAAAAGATTGGCCGATTGGCAACCGACCGCGCCCCGGCTGGATGAGATTCCATTTGTTGTATCCCGTATCGTGCTGCAGGACTTTACCGGGGTGCCCCTGTTGGTCGATCTGGCTGCAATGCGCAGCACCGCAAAAAAAATGGACAAGGACCCCGAGATGGTCGAACCCCTGGTGCCGGTTGATCTGGTGGTCGATCATTCGGTGCAGGTTGATTACTACGGCACCGGTGACGCGCTCAAGCTCAACATGGAAATGGAGTTTCACCGTAACCGGGAGCGTTACCAGTTCATAAAATGGGGCATGCAGGCTTTCGATACTTTCAAGGTTGTTCCGCCCGGCATCGGCATCGTGCATCAGGTCAATCTCGAGTATCTCGCGCGGGGAGTGCATGAAAAAGAGGGCATTCTGTATCCCGACACCCTGGTAGGTACGGATTCACATACCACAATGATCAACGGAATAGGTGTGGTGGGTTGGGGTGTTGGCGGGATTGAGGCTGAGGCCGGCATGCTGGGGCAGCCAGTCTATTTTCTGACTCCCGATGTTGTCGGCGTGAACCTCACGGGCAAGCTTTCCACGGGTGTCACGGCAACGGATCTGGTGCTGACGGTTACTGAACTCCTGCGTAAATCCGGTGTGGTGGGCAAATTCGTGGAATTTTTTGGCGAGGGGACCGCATCGCTTACGGTTCCCGACCGCGCCACCATCGGAAATATGTCACCTGAATATGGCGCCACCATGGGTTTTTTCCCGGTCGATGACGCTACTGTGGAATATTTCCGCGGAACCGGGCGAAGCGAAGAAGAGGTCGCGGCCTTCCAGTCTTATTTCAAGGCTCAGGAGTTGTACGGGGTTCCACGCAAGGGTGAGATCGACTACACGCGCGAGCTGGAGCTCGACCTCTCCACTGTCAAGCCTTCTCTCGCCGGGCCGAGGCGTCCCCAGGATCGGATCGAGCTTGGCGATGTCAAGACTCGTTTTACAGAACTCTTTTCACGGCCTGTCACGCAGGGAGGTTACGGCAGGGATGCTGCCGCACTGAAACTTCGCTACAAGGTGCATGGCAGCGAAGAGTCTGACGCCGGCGCAGAGGTGGTCGACAGCGCCAGCGCAGAGCGGAACACGGCAGCCGTGAGGCCGGGGACTGAAAGAAACATCACGGAAATGGTCAATAACAGGCCTATTCTGACTCCGGCTGAAGCTCCTGTGTATGACGCAAACGGCCTCTTCGATCTGGCGCACGCGGATATCCTGATTGCGGCTATTACATCCTGCACCAACACCTCCAACCCCAGCGTACTGCTTGCCGCTGGCCTGCTGGCAAAGAAAGCGGTGGAAAAAGGGCTCGCGGTAAAGTGTCACATCAAGACATCGCTTGCACCCGGGTCACGTGTCGTGACGGAGTATCTCCGGGAAACAGGCCTTTTGCCCTATCTCGATAAGCTTGGCTTCAATCTTGCCGGTTATGGCTGTACCACATGTATTGGCAACTCGGGCCCGTTGTCGGTGCCGATTGAAGAAACGGTGGTATCCAATGATCTGGTTTGCGCCGCGGTCCTCTCCGGCAATCGCAATTTCGAGGCTAGAATTCACCCGAATATTCGTGCGAACTTCCTTGCTTCGCCCCCTCTGGTGGTTGCCTATGCTCTCGCGGGAACCATGCTCAAGGATCTGACAGCTGAGCCGCTCGGATATGGCGAGAATGGTCAGCCGGTATGGCTGGCTGATATCTGGCCGCGAGATGACGAAATCCAGAGCCTGATGAAATTTGCAGCAAACGGGGAAACATTCCGAAGGCTCTACAGTAATCTTACCCAGGATCATCCGTTATGGAATGATATAGCGTCTGTTTCAGGGGAAGTCTATGATTGGCCGGAATCGACCTACATAGCAGAACCACCGTTTTTCCAGGATTTCTCGCTGCAACCCCGCCCGCATAACGAGATCCGGAACGCGCGGGCACTTGCCATCTTCGGAGATTCGGTAACGACCGACCACATCAGTCCTGCCGGCAGTATCAAGGATACTTCTCCGGCGGGAAAATACCTGCTCGCAAGCGGTGTATCCAGGGCTGATTTCAATAGCTATGGAGCGCGGCGCGGCAATCATGAGGTCATGATGCGCGGAACATTCGCCAACGTGCGCATCAAAAACCTGATGATTCCCGGCAGCGAAGGAGGTATAGCCCTGCATCAGCCGGATGGCGAGCAGATGAGCATCTACGATGCGGCCATGCGCTACGTTGCAGACGGCGTCCCCACGCTGGTATTCGGGGGAGAAGAATATGGCAGCGGATCGAGCCGCGACTGGGCGGCAAAGGGAACACAGCTACTGGGGGTCAAGGCAGTCGTTGCGAAAAGTTTCGAGCGCATCCATCGCAGCAACCTGATCGGCATGGGCGTACTGCCGCTACAGTTCAAAGGCGACGACAGCGTGGAATCGCTCGGTATTCAGGGAAATGAAGCATTCGACATCGAGGGGTTGAGCAGCATCCGCCCGCAGCAGGATGTAACGCTTGTTATACGCGACAATACCGGCTCACGCCGGGAAATCGACCTGCTGTGCAGGATAGATACCGGCATAGAGATCGACTACTACCAGCATGGGGGTATATTGCCTTATGTTCTTCGTGAACTCATGAAGGCGTGAATACAAAGATGCGGCGAAGGCCGGGTGACTCGGCTCGAACTTGGGTCGGGGAGGAAAACCGGTTCTTGCCGAGCAACCCGGGGCTCTCCTCAGCTTACCGGCGACAACTCTTCGTTTGTATCCCTCTTTGTAAAAGTTTGAGCAGGCTCGACAATGGAGTGGTTCCATAGCAGCCGGTCATACTCGTCATTTACCACGGAATAGCATTCACATACGGAATCTTCCAGTTCTTCACGGTCCATTACGGCTATATGTCCGCGGCTATACTGTATTGCACCGATCGTCTGCAGCTTGAGCGCGGCCTGCGTCACGCTCTCCCGCCGCACCCCCAGCATGACGGCAATCTGCTCGTGTGTCATTTGCAGTTCATGGCCGGGCAACCGGTCGAGGTTCATCAAAAGGAAGCGGCACAACTGCTGCTCTATGTTATGGTGCCGGTTGCAAACCGCATTCTGCGCCGTCTGGGTCATCAGGGCCTGGGTGAAGCGCAGTACCAGATATTGTAATTTCCCCTGTCGATCGAATTCTTTTTTCAGCACACCGGTTTTCATGCGATAGCCACTGCCCGCACTTTGTACCACGACCCCGGCAGGCGTACTGGTGCCTCCCAGCAATGACGAGATACCTGTCAGGCCCTCGTTGCCAATGATTGAAAGACGTACCGATGCGCCGCTTTCCACGCTGTAAAGCGGTGCGACGATGCTTGTGGTGGGAAAATATGAATGAGTAATAATCGCTCCCGGTTCATAGATTGTTTGTCCCACTGGCATGGGCATGAATTCAAGATAAGGGAGCAGTCTCGCGTAGTCCTCCGGTGGCAGGGCGGCAAGAAGTCGGTTTTGCTTCGGGCTGTGCGGTGAAAGCATCACAATATTCCTCCTCATGTCAGGCTGTATCGCCAGAATATGCCTTACTCATGTCTCTGTTGACACACTGTCCGGCGCTGGGCGAACCGTTATCGGTATTCCTTGCGGGTTTCTCTTTTCGAACTGGATCGGTAACAGCTCCTGGCTTATTTTCAGCAGACGCAAGCCGACCTACGGTATCACCGTGAATATAAGCAGTTATCGTGCCAATATTGGAATAGATGTTAAAACAATGGCTTATGTGGAAAGCTGAAGAATAAAACCCTTATCGCATTGTTGCTTGCCGGCAACAGGCCTCTATTGCCTGTGATTAATTGCTTGATTTTTCAGGATTATTTGATGTCTCCAAACAGAGACGTGAAAAAGATGTTTCCAATCAATTACTTTTTCGCGCACTTATCTATGACGAATCAACGGTGCGCGAGAGTGTGAAGTAGTATAGTAAGAGTATGATATAGGGGCTTACCTCCGATATTGACGAAGATCAGCAATGAAGTTTATGGGTACGAATCCGGTCAAGCTCGCAATAGTCCTGATCAACCTGGTCGGGGGGTTGGCTGGCTGCACCGTTTTCTCTCCCCGCTATCAGATCACCCATCGGTACGAACCCCCAACCGATCCGACAGGTATCGTTTGCCTTGAAAAATGCACGCAAAAGCTGGAGATGTGCCAGCAAAGCTGTCAATCGACATATCAGACCTGCCTGAAGCGCATCGAACCCCTGGCTGAAGAGAGATATAGAAAAGCCGTCGAGCGTTATGACGATGAGCTTGATACATACCGCCGGCGAATGCAGTTCGGATACTCCGGCTGGGGACGCGCCACACTGGGCTGGGGGATGGGGGGGTACCCATGGGGCTGGGGTGGCTATCCCTGGGGGTGGGGTTCGCCGTGGGGCTGGGGAGGAGGACCTTATTATGGCCTGGGCTACTCGTCTCCTTTTTTCTACCAACCGCCTCCCCTCAGGCCGAATCGTATGCGGGAATTTGATCGGCTGCGCTACCAGCAGTGTGAAGTGGAATGCGGGTGTCAGTCGGTGCAGGATGCCTGCTTTCTGGGCTGTGGGGGCAGGAAAATCATAGAAGAGAGATGTATAGCAAACTGTCCGAAGTGAAAAACTGCCTGGGGTGGAGCAGAGCTTTCAAAGTTCCAAGGGCTGGCAAAGCAGGGGTATAGTGGGAAGAACTGGGGGCAGCAGCGTGCCAATCGCTGAGTCGGCTTTCAGCGCCTCTATTCCTTTTTCGGGATGATTTCCAGGTTATCGATCAGCCGGGTTTTACCCAGGCGGCCTGCTCCCAGCACTACCATATTCCCATCCCTAGGCTGGGCTGGCGCCAAGGTATCTCTCTCGCGTATCGAGACGTAATCGGCGTTCCAGCCGTGGGAGACAAGAGTTTTCATCGCGTTTTCCTCCAGTCCGGCAAAATTGCGATTGCCGCCTTCTATCTCCCGCTTAACTTGCGATAGCACCTGATACAGCCGGGTTGCCTCGGCGCGCTCCTCATTGCTGAGATAGCGGTTACGCGAGCTCAATGCCAGGTTGTCCGGGGCGCGAACTGTTTCGCCTGCAACGATCTCTATGGGCAAATTAAATTGCCGCACCAGTTCGCGTACAATGTGCAATTGCTGATAGTCTTTTTTTCCGAGCACCGCCGTCTGCGGCTGCACGATATTGAAGAGCTTCAGCACGACAGTTGCCACTCCCCGAAAAAAGCCGGGACGATACTTCCCTTCCAGCATGTTTGCGATGGGGGAGGGTTCCACCGTAAACTCTTGCGGCGCGGGATAAAGCGTTCTTTCTTCCGGCGCAAACACGACGTGAACGCCCTGCTCTTCGAGAAGCGTGCAGTCCTGCTCCAGCGTGCGCGGATATCGGTCAAAATCCTCAGTGGGGGCAAACTGCAGGCGATTCACAAAAATGCTTGCGACTACGCATTTCCGATGCTGCCGGGCAACGCGAATCAGGGACAAGTGCCCCTCGTGCAACCCGCCCATCGTCGGCACGAAGGCAATGGAGGACTCGCCCCTGAGGCGCGTTCGTAACGGTGAAATATCCGTGATGACGTCCAACTCAGATTAGATAGTCAGAATGTATGCTCGGCGCCAGGGAACTCCCCGGCTTTGACCGCTCTGATATAGTTTTGCACGGCCTCCTCGATGCTGCCGGCGCCCGTGAGGAAATTCTTCATGAACCTCGCCTTCTTACCTGAATAAATGCCCAGCATGTCATACAGCACCAGGACCTGCGCCGAGCAATCCTTTCCGGCGCCGATACCGATGGTGGGAATGGAGAGCGTTCGGGTAACCTGCGCTGCAAGGGCGGCAGGTACGACTTCCATCAAAAGCATTCCTGCTCCGGCCTGTTCGAGCGCTACCGCATCCTCCAGCAACTGCCCGGCTTCATTGTCGGTCTTTCCCTGAACCTTATAGCCCCCCAACTGATTTACCGATTGTGGCGTGAGGCCGATGTGCGCGCACACGGGGATGCCGCGCTGTGTCAGGAACTCCACGGTTTCGGCCATGAGGGAACCGCCTTCGATCTTGACCATGTTGGCGCCTGCCGCCATGAGCTCGGCCGCATTGCGGAGGGTTTCTTCCGGACTCACCTGTGAGGTGCCGAAAGGCATATCCGTCATGATGAAGGCCGTGCTTGAGCCGCGCTTCACGCAAAGTGTATGGTAGATCATGTCATCCAGGGTAACCGGAAGGGTAGTCTCTTCACCCTGGATCACATTCCCCAGTGAATCTCCCACCAGCAGGATATCGACGCCTGCTCTTTCCAGCAATGTAGCGAAGCTTGCGTCATAGCAGGTGACGATGGCAATTTTCTCCCCATCATCTCGCATTTTTTGAAAAACATCTTGGGTGATACGCATGGTTCAGCTCCTGGTTGCGTGTATCGGATAGGTTATCCAACTCATTTTTAGATTCCTGTTTTCCGGCTTGTTCATCTTCCGAAATTGAAATATTCCCTGGGGCCGCGCATTTGTTCGACCTGTCTCAGCAGTAATGCAAAATCTTCCTCGCTATCAACGAAATTGAGATGCTCGCTGTTAATGATCAGAAGTGGCGCATCCTCATAATGATGGAAGAAGCGCGCATAGCTGTCGGCCAACCGCCACAAATACGTTTCGGAAATGTTTTGTTCATAGGGACTGCCGCGGCGCTTCACCCGCTCCACCAGCGTAGCGGGTGAAGCTTGCAGATAGATCACGAGGTCGGGGGTGAAAGTTTCGGGTTGCAGATGGTGATAGATTTTCTGGTACAGATTGTATTCTGTATTGTTGAGCGTCAGTCCCGCAAACAGCGGATCCTTATCCAGCAGAAAGTCGCTTATGGTCGTTTTTGTAAACAGGTCGATCTGCGGCAGATCCTGCAACTGGTTGGCGCGCTGAAACAGAAAAAACAGTTGGGTAGGGAGTGCATATCGGCGGATATCCTCGTAGAATTTGCCGAGAAACGGATTTTCCTCGGGTTTTTCCAGCAGGAGCTGTCCGCCCGCATACTCGGCCATTCGTCGCGCTAGGCTGGTTTTTCCCACGCCGATCGGGCCTTCCACCGCAATGTGGCGGTATTCCTCAAGCTTCACTGTCTAGTCCGCGTTTCAGCCGCTGTCCTTCACAGGCAGCAAGCAATTCCCTTATATTGTCGCGCCCCGGTATGCTGCTGATCGACGCAATTTCGAGCAGGGGCTGCAATACGAACGCCCGTTCGTGCATCCTCGGATGAGGCAGAATCAAGCCATCCTCATCCAGTTGCAGATCATCATACAGCAGCAAGTCGAGATCAAGTGTACGCGGAGCATTGAGATACTCGCGCACCCGCCCATGCTTTTGCTCGATCCCGAGCAGGGCTCGCAACAGATCCTGAGGCGGCAGAGCGGTTTCGATATGCGCGACCGCGTTGATGAAATCAGGCTGATCCAGGCGCCCGATGGGCGCGCTGCGGTAGAGCGAAGAATGCGCCAGCAAGCGCGTAAAAGGAAGCTCACCCAGCTCTTCAAACGCTTTTTGCACATGCGCTACAGGTTCGTCCAGATTGCTCCCCAGTCCGATATACGCATGCGAGGCGATTCGACCGTTATCAGCCCCGTTCATGGGGCAAAACCATCCTGCTTCCCTGATACTACGTGGTCGCCTTCTCCCGTAGAGGGAGTGCCCGATTTTTTACGGCCACGGCTTCTCCTGCGCCTCTTCTGGCTCTCATCGCTGATCAGCATGGCTTCACGTTCGCGGGAACCTGCATGCTGGAATGCTTCCCACCATTTGCCCAGTTCCTCATCCACTTCGCCGCTTTCGCAACGCAATAACATGAAGTCGTAGGCAGCACGAAAGCGGGGATTTTCAAGGAGCCGGAACGGTCTGCTCCCTGAGCGGTGGGCAAAGCGCGGCTGCATCATCCAGATTTCTTTCATGATAGCATCATACCTGCGCGGAATTGCCAGGTTCTTGTCTTGTACCGCCAGCACGTCATTCATCGCCAGATGCAAGGCGGGAACCGGTCTTTCACCTGTCGCCTGGTAAGCATTCCAGGATGCGAGCACTTCGTGCCACAACAGGGCGGCAAACAGGAATCCCGGCGATACAGGCTTTTCCTGCCGCACGCGCTCATCGGTATTTTTGAGCGCTAGCGTGATAAAGCGCTCACCCAGCGGTTGTTCCCGTATCACATCGAGCATGGGAAGCAGGCCGTGATGCAATCCGCGTTTCTGCAAATCGGTCACGCAGGCCAGCGCGTGGCCGGATAGCAGCAATTTCAGCATTTCATCGAACAGCCGCGAGGGCGGCACATGCAGCAACAGGGGGGCCAGTTCGCTGATAGGCGCGGCCGTATCGGCATCGATTTCCATGCCGAGCTTGGCGCCCAGCCGTACCACTCGCAGCATTCGCACGGGATCTTCGCGATATCTCCGTACCGCATCTCCAATGATGCGCAGGCGTCGTGCCTTCAGGTCCTCATAGCCGTTCAGATAGTCCCAGATTTCCTCGTGGACGGGATCGAAGAACAGCGCATTCACAGTGAAATCGCGCCGCCTGGCATCCTCCTCCTGGCTGCCGAATACATTATCGCGCAAGAGGCGCCCATGCTCGTCCGCATGCTCGCCAGCACCCAGTCCGCCTGTCTCTCCGGACGCCCCGCCGCGGAAAGTCGAAACCTCTACCGTTTCTGCTCCCCACATGACATGCACCAGCCGGAAACGGCGGCCAATGATACGCGAGCGGCGAAATACAGTGCGCACTTCTTCGGGTGTGGCATTCGTGGCGACATCGAAATCCTTTGGCTCCAGTCCCAGCACCAGGTCGCGCGCGGCTCCACCCACGATGAAAGCGGAATACCCTGCTTCCTGCAAGCCTGAGGTCACTTTAAGCGCACCGGAACTGATGTGATCGCGCGTGATGCCGTGCTGGTCGCGTGTGATGATATGCGGCTTCGTGGAGGAAGTGCGGGCGGAAGGGATGGAAGCGGATGTATTGCGGTTGAAGACGCGATCGATAAGTTTACGAATCATTGTGAATACAGATGAACAAGCTCCGGGATTTCGTCATCCCGCGCGGCGAACTCATCCAAAAGGGGAAGATCAAGTGAGGGCAAACAGCCACTGCCGTCCACGGCCCTTGCTGGAAAAAGTGCTGAAGAATTGCTGCTGAGAAAAAGTATGCCTGAAATTCCAGATTATACACTCGGCACCGTTTGCGGGAAGAAATGGTGCTGCCGGCCTGCGATGAACTCCCCCAGATTACAGTGATAAAGTGCTTCAAGATTATCACGCCTGAGCACTTCGTCTATGCTGCCACTCATGGCATGGCCGTCGTCGAACAGCAGCAATGCGTGGTCGCAGAATCTGACTGCCCAGCCGATATCGTGCAGCACCATTACGATGGAACTGCCCCGCTTCGCCAGTTCGCTGAACAGGATCATGGTCCCGAGTTGATGGCGCAGATCGAGGTGTTGCAAGGGTTCATCCAGCAGATAGCATTGGGGCGACTGGGCAAGCAGCAAGGCGATACGCGCGCGCTGGCGCTCGCCGCCGGAAAGCGTAACCAGTAGACGATCGGCAAGGCCGGCCAGTTCCATCTGCTCGACAGCGCGAGATGTCATCTCGAGGTCGTCCGCCTGCCAGCCGAACATACTGGCTGCATGAGGATGTCGTCCGAGCAGCACGTATTCGTACACCGTACCCCAGAATTCGCCGGGCTCATCCTGCAACAGAATGCCGAGATTGCGGGCGAGTTCCCGCCGGGACCATTCCCCAAGTGCCATCCCTGTGATGGTTACGGATGGATCCTGTCCCTCCTTTGCCTGGTGCAGCCCAGCCAGTGCGTGTATCAAAGTCGTCTTGCCGCAGCCGTTCCGGCCCAGAATCGCCCAGCATTCCCCCGGATTGACGGTGAGGTTCAGGTTGCGGCACAGCAGTTTGCCGGGATGCTGCAAGGTCAGGTTTCTGGTTTGTAGAATCATTCACGAGTACGAAAAATCCGCGATGAAGAAGGGCATCGGGTCGCCCTTTTTATGCCCTCAGGTATTCGCTTTTTCTTCCCAGCCAGCGATGGAGATGGCGTTTTGCCGCTTCCGGATGATCACGCAGCAATTCTTCGGCCACCCTCCGCGCCGCGTCGAGCAAATCTTCATCCCGTTCCAGATCAGCGAAGCGCAGCATGGGCAGGCCGCTCTGGCGCGCGCCCAGGAATTCGCCGGGACCGCGCAGTTGCAGATCGCGGCGCGCTACTTCAAAGCCATCGGTGTGCTCAAAAATTATCTTGAGCCGCTCGCGTGCGGTTGTGGAGAGAGGTTGCTGATACATCAGTATACATACACCGCCGGCTGCGCCTCGTCCGATTCGTCCGCGCAGCTGGTGCAATTGCGCAAGGCCCATGCGTTCTGCATGCTCGATCACCATCAGCGACGCATTGGGCACATCCACACCCACTTCGATCACTGTTGTCGCTACGAGGAGATGGATTTCACCTCGCGCAAATGCTTCCATTACATGGGATTTTTCCTGAAATGGAAGCCTGCCATGCACCAGGCCGATTTTTAATTCCGGAAAAGTCCCGGTCAGTCCCTGATGGGTTTCCAGAGCGGTCTTGAGTTGCAACGCTTCGGACTCTTCGATCAGTGGACATACCCAGTAAGCCTGCTTCCCATCGCGGCAGGCTTCCCGCACGCGCGCCGTTACCTCGTCACGCCGGGCGTCGGCGATAAGCTTGGTCACTACCGGTGCGCGTCCGGGAGGCATTTCGTCTATTATGGATACATCCAGATCAGCGTAATAGCTCATCGAAAGGGTACGCGGAATGGGTGTTGCACTCATCATCAACTGGTGCGGCATGGAGTACGCGCCGGCTCCTTTTTCTCGCAATGCCAGCCGCTGATGAACGCCAAAGCGATGTTGTTCGTCAATAACCACAAGTCCCAGCCTGTCAAATTCCACCTGGTTCTGGAACAATGCGTGTGTCCCGATGGCAAGCAGGGCGCTGCCGGCAGCAATATCGGCAAGCGTGGTTTCCCGTTCCTTCTTTTTCTGATTGCCGCCGAGCCACGCGATCCGGAGCCCCCGTGGCCCCAGCAGAGGGGCAAGCCATGCCGAGAGTTTCTGATAATGCTGCTCCGCAAGAATCTCGGTCGGCGCCATCAGGGCCGCCTGAAAATTATTTTCAATCGATTGCAGCACAGCCAGCGCGGCAACGATCGTTTTGCCGCTTCCCACGTCACCCTGCAACAGGCGTTGCATGGGGTGGGGCTCCGCCAGGTCGCGGCTGATTTCGGCGAAAGCCTTCTTCTGGGCTTGAGTGAGATCGAAAGGCAGCAACTTCAGCAACGCCCTGGTCAAATCGTTTTTTGCCATTAGAACAGGGGCACTGCCGTTACGCCGCTGCTGATAATGCACCCGCATCGACAATTGCTGCGCCAGCAATTCGTCGAACTTGATCCGCTGCCAGGCGGGATGAGTGCGTTCCTGCAAAAGAACGGGCGACGCATCCGGTGGGGGTTGGTGCAGGAATAGCACACTGTCCTTGAAACCCTGAAGTTGACAGCGCTCGCGTACCGCATCGGGCAGCGTTTCGGAGAGAGCAGTCTCATGGTTTCCGGCATCTCCTGTTTGCAGCACCCGGGAAATCAGTTTGCGCAGTGCTTCGGAAGGAAGTCCGGCTGTAGAGGGGTAAATCGGAGTGAGCGCCTCCGGGAGGGGCGCGTCCCCGCGCAAAATCCGGCATTTGGGATGAACCATTTCAACACCGAAAAAGCCGGGACGGACCTCTCCCAGCAGGCGCACCCGCGTACCCACTGAATACGCTTTTACCTGACTGCCGTAAAAATTCAGAAAGCGCATGAACAAAATACCTGTTCCATCCTCCACCTGGCACACCAATTGTCGCCGTGGCCGGTACATGACTTCACTGCGGGTAATCATGCCCTCGACCTGCACTGCTCGATCGGCAGGCACGCCATTGATGGGGTAGAGGTGCGTCTCGTCCTCGTAGCGAAACGGCAAATGGAGTATCAGGCTTGAAGCATCGGTAATGCCGAGTTTGATGAGCTTGTCCCTGATTGTCCCGCTGGTGGGAGAGGTGGCGAGTGACTGCATCCGTCGTGGAAGCGCATTCCCTGGGTTAGCGCGCGGTTTCCTGTATCACGCCGTCAGTCCTTACGCTGACACCACCAACACCGCATCGATCTCCACCAGCGCGTTCCGCGGTAGCGCGGATACCCCGATGGCAGCGCGCGCAGGATAGGGTGTACTGAAATATTGCACCATGATTTCATTCACCTTCTGGAAGTTGGAAAGGTCCGTGAGATAGACGTTCAATTTGACGATATCGCGGAGGCTGGCTCCACCGGCTGCTGCAACCGCTGTCAGGTTCTGGAATACCCGATGGATTTGATTCTCGATGCCTTCCACCATTTGCATGGTAGAGGGTTCGAGACCGATCTGACCGGAAATGTAGATGGTATCGCCTCCGCTGACGCGTATCCCCTGGGAATAAGTGCCGATAGCCTGCGGCGCATCCGTTGTATGTATTGTCTTTTTTTCCATCTGATCTCCTTTGGTTGATAATACGTTGGCATAATAAGCCGAAATTTGAAACTACGGATACTGTGTTTGCGATATGATGACGGGAACCTCAGCACATTTCAACCATGCAGAAACTGATCATTCACGGAGGCGTGCGGCTTTCTGGCGATGTAACCATTTCCGGAGCCAAGAACGCAGCGCTGCCTATCCTGTGCGCCTCCCTGCTTACCGGGGAAACCCTCGTCGTCGAAAACGTTCCGCATCTGAATGATATAACCACCATGCTGGACCTGCTCCAGCAGATGGGGGTTCAGACCAATGTCGACAGCAACCGCAGGACCGAATTGACTGCGGCACATCTTTCCAATCTCGTTGCGCCGTACGAAATGGTGAAAACCATGCGGGCCGCAATTCTGGTGCTGGGCCCGATGCTTGCGCGGGCGGGAGCGGCAAAAGTGTCGCTGCCGGGTGGGTGCGCCATTGGCCTGCGTCCCGTTGATCAGCATATAAAAGGATTGCAGGCAATGGGTGCGGAAATCGAGATCGAGCACGGTTATATTCATGCGAAGGCGAAACGCCTTAACGGCGCGCATATCGTGATGGATATCGTCACCGTTACCGGCACTGAAAATCTGATGATGGCCGCCACGCTGGCGGAAGGGACGACTGTGCTGGAAAATGCGGCGCGGGAACCGGAAGTGATGGATCTCGCGAACTGCCTTATCGCCATGGGGGCTAGAATTCAGGGAGTCGGAACGGACATCATCACCATTGAAGGTGTGGAAAGCCTGCATGGTGCCAACTATCGCGTCATGCCTGATCGTATCGAAAGCGGCACATTCCTGATAGCAGCCGCGGCCAGCGGTGGCGAAATATATCTCAGGCAGACGCGCACCGATACGATGGACGCGGTGCTCGACAAGTTGATGGAAGCAGGGGCTGCCATCGAGTCAGGTGAAGACTGGATACACCTGAAAATGAATAACCCGCTGAAATCGGTAAACCTGCGGACGGCGCCTTATCCAGCCTTTCCTACTGACATGCAGGCGCAATTCATGGTATTGAATACCATCGCTACCGGAACCGCGATCATTACCGAAACCATATTCGAGAATCGCTTCATGCACGTGCAGGAGTTGGAGCGTATGAATGCCGACATCAAAGTCGAAGGCAATACCGCAGTGGTTTGTGGTGTGACCGGGCTTGATGGAGCGAATGTCATGGCGACCGATTTGCGCGCTTCGGCCTGCCTGGTTCTGGCCGGCCTGATCGCCCGGGGTGAAACAATCGTTGACCGTATTTATCATCTTGACCGTGGTTATGAACGGATCGAAGAGAAGCTGTCGGCGCTGGGTGCACGAATCAGACGCAGTTAAGGTATTGCAACCAAACGAATTATTTGAGCTACCTATCATGCTTAGCTCAATTTGGCCGATGTCCTCACTCTCCTCTCCCACTTGTGGGAGAGGAGTCGGGGAAAGGGAAAATTGGGGGAGAGAGAAAAAAGAGCGGGTGTGCTTCAGGGCAACGTCATTGCGGGTCGAAATCCCAGATAGCGCATGCGTTTGTTGGTATCGAACCAGTTGCACATACCTGCCCGCATATCCTGCGGTCGGTGATTCCAGGAGCCCCCGCACAGGAGGCGTTTTGCACAATTCCCTTTCCGGCAGGTATCCGTCCACTGCCAGACATTACCCATCATATCGTGCAGCCCAAAGGCATTGGGTTTGAAACTGCCGACGGGAGCAGTTCTCCTGTTATCCCACTCGCTTCCACATCCATCACAATTGGCGTTATTGCGCCCGACATCATTGCCCCAATAGTATTGGGTAGTCGAACCCGCCAGGGCGGCCACTTCCCATTCCTCTTCCGTGGGCAGCCGATAAGTCTTGCCCGATTTATCCGACAACCATCGCAGATAAGCCTGCGCGTCATCCCAGCTTACGTTCACAACCGGTCTTTTACCGCGCCCCCAGCCATTATCGGGGGGAACATACCCACCGCAGCCGCCTCCTGCAACACACGCCTCCCAGTCATCGAACGTTACGGCGTATTTACCTATAGCAAATTTCTTGCCTGCAATGAGCACCATTTCAGGACAGACAGGACATGCTTTTGCGGAGTTCAAGGTATTGTTTTCGCTCGCCGTCACCGGATTGCAAAAGAGCGCGCCAATGCTTATGAATAGCGCGAAAACCGAGGTGTACAGGGAGCGAAGATATACCAATTTCATGAGTTGCAATCTAAACAAGTGAAAAGACTGATCGGCAAATTTGATAATTGTATAGAAAAGCCATTGATATCCAAAATCTCACGAAGAATCAGATTAATGCAGGCAATATGTATGTTAGCGTACGGAATGACGTTGGAATCAGGCGTACCGTGCGATTTCAGTCAATCGTTGAGCTGACAAGGAGAGTAATCATGAAACGTTCTTCTTTGATATCTGGGCCCACACTGCTTCCAATTGTCGCGGCATTTGTTCTCGGTGTCAGTATGTCGGATGGAGTCTATGCTGGTGAGCACGATATGCCGGACGAGATCGGGCCGGCCGATTCTCCGGCCACCAGGGATACGGATGATAAGGGCGGGGATGAGAGCATCAAGGAAAGATTGCACATAAAGGAAGGCACCTCGATGAAAAGAGGTCAGGATAATTCCAGATACCGTACCGATGGTATTGAAAGATATGAGCAGCAGGAGAATTATAGCGGCACCGGGCCGAAACCCGAAGGCCGCTATTGAAGGACCAGAGGCCGGTCATTCTCCCCGGACCCCTGCCCTATCTTGCATAGCTGATGAGCAGGCTATGGTCGTATCGGCCGTGCATTGTTCGGCTGTGGGATAGAGGTCCAGCGCCTCAATAGGTTGTTCGATAAAGCCGACCATCATCGCCGTCGCGAACACCGGGGGCATGTCTTGACCCCGGCTAGAAGCCATCCGCTTCGGGTACGGTATGAAATGGGGTTATCGTCATTCGTTGACTATAGCGCAAACCCGTTTGGAGCATCGGTAACGGCGGAGTTTCGCTCATAGGTTCCCACCCTCATATTGATCGGCCAGGAGACCGGCTGCTTTTTCATTGGATCGCCCCAAAGCAGGGAGATGTCTCGGACGAAGCCGGTAAGAATGTCCTCCCGCCCGGCGTCGTTCACGCGCTGAACGGCAGACCATGTCGAGAGGTAGCCGAGGAAATCGTCCAACTCCCATGCTCGTTGGATTTCCATTTCCGGCGCTTCGCGTTCCTCGAACGGGAAGCTCATATCGCGATAGCCGCTGTCCACCAGCTTGCGCTCCGGCGGCCAGTAAGGCCCGATCTCGCCATGGTAGAAGCGGCTGAACCTCTCCTGAAGGTCGCCAGGTAGCTGGAGCACACCATAGCTAATGAGGGCTATGAGTGCGCCCTCGGTGGCGATCCGGCGTGCCTCGGCGTAGAAGGTCGGAAGGTCGAACCAATGCGCGGCCTGAGCTGCGGTTATCAGGCTGGCGCTGCGATCTGGCAGAGGGAGGTTTTCGGCAGGTGCGCAGATGTACCGGACGCCCTTCTGGACGTGTGCGTTGGTGATCTGGTCAGCGCTCGGATCGAGACCGACCACTTGGTCAAAATGGGCCGCCAACTGGACCGTAAGTTGTCCATTGCCGCAGCCGACATCGACCGCGCAGTCGCGCGAAGTCGCTGTCTCGCCGAGGAAGTGGGCAAGGCTCAAAGGATATTCCGGCCTGAAGCGTGCATAGACTTGCCCGCCTTGATCGAACCAGTTTTTCGGAACCTTCGTGTCAGTTGCCATCGGCGTTGAGTACCGCTCAGGTTTGGCTTGAAACCTTGAATTTTGCTCCTTCCTTCTTCCATTGCAGAACTCCCCCTCCCCCTGAGGAGAGGGGAATTCCCGAGCTTGTCGAGGATCGAAGGGGGCTAGGGACAGGCTCACAGACGGTCGCTCACCGATTGATCGGCTTATACCTGATCCGCTTGGGCTTTGCGCCTTCCTCCCCGAGGCGTTTCCGCTTGTCGGCTTCATATTCCTGGTAATTGCCGTCGAAGAATGCCACCTGCGAATTTCCTTCGAACGACAGGATATGAGTAGCGATACGATCGAGGAACCAGCGGTCATGCGAGATGACCATCACGCATCCTGCAAACTCGAGCAGCGCATCTTCCAGCGCACGGAGAGTTTCCACATCGAGGTCGTTGGAAGGCTCATCCAGCAATAGCACGTTGCCCCCGGCGATAAGCGTTTTAGCCAGGTGAAGCCTTCCGCGTTCGCCACCGGACAAGTTGCCGACGATCTTCTGCTGGTCCGAGCCCTTGAAATTGAAGCGGCCAAGATAGGCGCGCGCAGGCGTTTCATATCTGCCTACCGTCAGGATGTCATGCCCATCCGAGATCGCATCAAATACGGTTTTGCCATCTTCTAGGGCGGCGCGTGATTGATCCACATGGGCAATTTTGACGGTTGCGCCGATTTCCATATTGCCGGAATCCGGCTGCTCCTTTCCTGTAATCATCCGGAAGAGAGTGGATTTTCCGGCTCCATTCGGACCGATGATGCCGACAATAGCGCCGGGAGGCACCTTGAAACTCAGGTTGTCGATCAGCAGGCGATCGCCATATGCCTTCGATACGTTCGTGAACTCAATGACTTCGTTACCCAGCCTTTCGGCCACAGGAATGAATATCTCCTGCGTCTCGTTACGTTTCTGGTACTCCTGCGAATTGAGTTCATCAAAGCGCGCAATACGCGCCTTGGATTTTGCCTGGCGTCCCTTGGGATTCTGGCGCACCCATTCCAGTTCTTTTTTCAGCGCCTTCTGGCGTGCCGACTCGGCTGATTCTTCCTGTTTCAGGCGGGTTTCTTTCTGCTCCAGCCAGGAACTGTAATTGCCCTTCCACGGGATGCCGTGCCCACGGTCGAGCTCCAGGATCCATTCCGCGGCGTTGTCGAGAAAATAGCGATCGTGCGTCACTGCCACCACAGTGCCCGGAAACCGCGTGAGGAATTGCTCCAGCCATTCCACTGACTCCGCATCCAGGTGATTGGTAGGTTCATCCAGCAATAGCATGTCCGGTTTGGACAGCAGCAATTTGCATAAGGCGACGCGCCGTTTCTCGCCACCCGAGAGATTTTTCACGATGGCATCCCACTCCGGCAAACGCAGTGCATCAGCGGCAATTTCCATCTGCTGATCGATGTTTCCGCCGCTGGCAGCAATGATTGCCTCGAGCCGGCTTTGTTCGGATGCCAGGGCATCGAAGTCCGCATCCGGCTCGGCATAGGCAGCGTAAATCTCCTCCAGTTTCTGCTGCGCGCTGAATACCTCGCCGAGCCCCTCCTGTACAGCTTCCCGCACCGTGTGCTCGGCGTTGAGCTGCGGCTCCTGCGGAAGATAGCCAATATTGAGGTTGGACATGGCAGTGACCTCGCCCTCGATATCCTTGTCCACGCCCGCCATGATTTTCAGAACGGTGGATTTGCCCGAACCGTTGAGCCCCAGCAAACCTATCTTTGCGCCAGGGAAAAAACTGATGGAAATATCCTTGAGTATTGTGCGCCGGGGTGGAACCACTTTGCCCACCCGGTTCATGGTAAGTACGTATTGGGCCATAACTGAATGAAAAATTGAAAAAATTCGAGTTTAACGCATGAGAGCGCCAGCATGAAGCACTATACGAGCAGAATATTCTTCTGCTGTTTCGTTGATCGAAAACCACGCAATAAATGCTGAGTTAGAGTTATTTCTTTATAATTCCTCCTGCCCTTGGCAGTAGAAAGATTTCTTTACCTGAACCATGGACTCCTGATTTTTTGCGCGTGGCCGGATCCCGCCCCGGCTTTGATAACGCACGTTTGGCGGTTGATTGGAGTGAAATAAATGCTGTTCTCTTTGAGAAGCACGGCTTGTCACCGTTGCCGCGAGTAGTTTATTGGGCGGTTGCGCGACTTCGGAAAAAGTACAAGTGGTGCAGCCCGGTGACCCGAACCTGTCCTGCAATGCAATCAAGGGGGAATTTGCGAGGCTTGACAAAGCACAAGCCGACATAGATTCAAAGAAAGGGGTTACTGGAACCAATGTTGCAGCGGCCCTTTTGTGGCTTCCGGGCCTGGCCTATACCTATTACGATGCCGGGGAGGCAACCCGGTTGATCAGTGACAGGAGGAGTGCGCTCACGGTTATCTATAACAGCAAGAACTGCCAGTAAGCTATCGTCTGGCCTGTTTGAACCGCTTGCTCTGAAAGGGGCAAGCATCAGGGCCGCAAATTGCGCAGCCCAGATAAAATTTCTCATGCCTTTCTTATGGCTTGCGCGACGTCGCCCGGACAAGCCGCTCGGCATTATCCCTGGTGTCGTACATATTGATAACAGGCTTGTTCTTTGCCGTCTTTTCCATTCGTGCCCGAATTTCGGCTGCCATTTCATTATTGCGCTGGACCGCGGGACGTGCTTCCATGCTCTCGAACCAGCGCATGAAGTTCGGAAAGGTGGTTTTGTCGATACCGCGTTCGCCGTGGCCTTTGCACCAGGGGTAGGTGGCGATATCGGCAATTGAATATTCATCGCACCCGAGCCACGCGGATGCGCTCAGCCGGTTTTCCAGCACTCGATAGAGGCGAAGTGACTCATTGTTGTACCTGTCCCGCGCGTACTGATTGTCCCTGGACTGCCGATTGAAATGGTTCGCCTGCCCGAACATGGGGCCGATATGCGCAACCTGGAAGAACAGCCATTGCAGCGTGTCATAGCGCTTACAGGCATCCGTGGACAGGAATTTGCCTGTTTTCTCGGCGAGATAAACGAGAATCGCGCCCGATTCCATCATTGTGTATGAACCGCCCCCTGGACCCTCCGTATCCACGATCGCGGGAATCTTGTTATTGGGATTGAGTTTCAGATGTTCGGGCTGGAATTGCTCCCCCACATTGATATCGACGTCGATGTGTTTCCATTCGATTCCGATTTCTTCCAGCATGATCATCACTTTCTGGCCGTTCGGGGTTGGACTGGAATGCAGTTCGATCATGATTCCTCCTATGTCACTTTCATGGCAGGTTCTTTCCGTCATTCACTCGTGGATGGCAAAGCACAGCCTACCATCGTCTGGTTTGTCTTGCTGCCCCGTTGTTGTGCTCATTGTCGTCATTGTTGTGCCGAGGGGCGGCTGTAACGGAGTGGTACTGTTCGACAGGGAAAAAGGTTCAGCATGGCGCAGAGGCATTTACTGATATTATTTCACTCATCATTGCTCTTTCCCCAGAATAACGGCGCACCGAATCACTTTTTTGCCGTTTTCATGTTCGTCAAAGGAAGCTCGCTTGTTCAAAATAATTTTAACCCTGTTGGGCTTTTACTTCTTCGGCATTTTCGGCGCATTTCTCGGATACATTGCCGGCAGCTTCATCGATCGTTATCGTGCTTACGGCGCAGGTGCAATCAATCCGTTTACGAGTGCCCAGCGGCAGACGGTTTTTCTCGAAACCGTTTTCATACTCATGGGAAAACTTGCCAAGGCAGACGGGCATATTTCCCAGGAGGAGATTAACCATGTTGAAGACTTCATGCAGAAGCTTGGAATGTCGGCGGAGCATCGGCAGAGAGCGATCTCGCTTTTCAAACAGGGCACCGCACCTGGTTTTGATCACGCACCCAAGCTGAATGAATTCATGATTGTTTGCGGACACACCCATAACCTTGCGCAGATGCTTCTGGTTTATCTTATCGTCATGGCAGTGGCGGACGGGCGCATGGACGCGGCCGAGGAGAGCCTGTTAAGGGACGTGGCGCGCTATCTTGGCTATGATTCGTCCGCATTCCGGCAACTGCTGGACATGGTGCTGAGCCAGTCGCATTTTGCAAGGGGTCAGCCACCTTCGGCCACCACTCTTGACGATGCCTATAAAGCGCTGGGGGTGCCCAGGGAAAGCAGCGACCAGGAAGTCAAGCGCGCCTATCGCAAGCTGATGAGCCAGTATCACCCCGATAAATTGATGGGGCAGGGCATGCCGGAAGATATGATTGCAATGGCCACTGCAAAATCCCAGGAAGTGCAGGCTGCTTATGATGTGATCAGGAAGAGCAGGAATATGTAGGCAATATCCTGAACCCGCTGGCTCCTTCAGCAAGCCTGTTCTAAGCCTGCCGAAGGGCTCGGGACGAACGGAGTACGAAGGCGCAGCGCGAACCGGGGACGAAGAATCTGAATGCTCAGAGACTCAGCGGCTCCACGTAGCCGGTCAGTTCGAGGTAGCCGCGCCCCGCGGGTTCACCATCGCGGGTAACGGTCACTGCGCCTTCCCAATAAACTGCACCGGTGGATTGCCGCGAGTCAAGTTCCTGGTCGTCCATTAGGGGTGTGAGGACCCAGACAATAGTGCCGGTCTGGATTCGTATTTTGACTGGATAGGTGGTGTTGGTGCGTGTTGAATGCCAGGTGCGTTGCGGCTCAAAGCTTACCTGATCAGGTTCAAAGCGCGTGAACTGCCCCGACGGCTCCCGAATGCCGGCATATGCCCAGACCTTGCTGCCGTCCTTGCCACGGATCTGAAACGCCATCAGGGCTGACCCATCATCAAGATTGGCACCAACCCAATCCCATCCGACCGCTTTTGGGTCGAGGTAGGCAGTAGACCACTCGTGGTCGAGCCACGCGATGCCCTTCACGGCGATCGCCTCGCCATCACGCGTTACCTTCCCGTTTACCTGCAGGTGAGGCTCGCTGTAGTAATAGCTCGCCTGCTCAGGTTGCGGCCCCTTCCTGGAAAAACCATTGAGGTCTTGCAGCATGGGGGATTGCGCGGGTGTCAGCGAAAAATCGAGCCTGAATTGATCTGCTTTTATGCTTGTCTGGTAGCGCCCGTTTTCCTCCCGCAGCATAAACCAATCGTCCAGTTTGACGTTCGTGTTGCCTTCCGTGGTATATGCCAGACCAAAACCATCCCGTGCGCTTTTCTGGTCATGCAGGAGTTTACCCGCTGTCGGATCAGACAATGCGGCGTGCGCAATGATGAGGTCTCTGGGGGCAAAGCGGCTGGGGTTGGCGCGATCGTGTTCGGTTGCCACGCGGAAAAAGGTGATCTGGAAGCCAAGCGGTTCTTTTTCGGGCGTTTCCAGCCAGCCGGTTACATACCACCACTCATTTCTGAAGCCGGGATGCGCCCCGAAATCCCGCGGGAACACAAGGGGCACGTTTCGAACTACCGGTGATAGCTGTGGCCGGTCCGCCAGAACGCGGCCGCTGGTAAAGAAAGCAAGAAACAAAGCTGCAACAAGGAAAGCGGCTCCGCTCAACCATTTGAATCCGGCGTGGCCCCACCCTTGTTTGCAGGAACAGGCGAAATATCCCGCATTACGCTTTATGGCTCGCATTACCAGTCCTCCCTTACGGCGCGTACTGCATTGCCCGAAACTGCATGGCGTCCCGATGCCACTGCCGTGAACGCAGCCAGAAACATCAGCGTCAGCGCCACGCTCAAGAGACTCTCCCAGGGGAGACTCAATTGCATGGTCCAGTGGAACGATTGGGGGTTCACGATAAAAACCAGGATCAGGCTGATACATCCTCCCAGTACAAAGCCGAGCAGAACGCCGAGCGCTGTCAGCAGGCCCCCTTCTATTGCCAGCATGCCGAGTATCTGGCCCCGTGTCATGCCGATGTGACGCAGCATTCCGAATTCTTTGATGCGCGCCAGGGCCTGCGCTGAAAAGCTGGCCGCAACACCAAGCAGGCCAATGATGATTGCCACACCTTCCAGCAGATAGGTTACGGCAAAGCTGCGGTCAAAAATATTCAGGCTCAGCGCGCGTATCTGGCCTGGATCGGAAAACTCCAGCGCATTACCAAACGGGAGCCGCCTCATCGACTCGATTACCTGTTCCGGCGCCACCCCTTGCTCCAGCCAAAGTGCAGCATCATTCACGAGCCAGTCGTCCGTCAGTGCCTGGTAATCCGCCAGGCGCATCTGTATCGCGCCGAATTGCCGTCCATAGTCGCGCCATACTCCTGCCACGATAAACGTGCGCGCGGGAATAGCGATGGGTAGCGTGACGTGCTTGCCGAGCGTATAACCGTATAAATCCACCATGGGTTCGGAAACCCAGATCGGAATCGCACCTTTCGGAAGCTGGGCGACCGGAATCGATTCGCCTGTCAGCGGCAGCGTATTGCCGGGCTCGGATATATCGATGGGACGTGCGATCAGCATGATATTGGGCCGGCTTGGATCGAGCATCAGTTTGGAGGAACGGAAAAAGTCCACTCGCACGAGACCGGGCGTTTCCGCCAGCACTTTCATCTCATCCGGCGTGAGGCCGCGCGTATCCCCGCTCGCTGCGGTTTTGACATACAGATCCGCGGGCAAGATGTGCCTCAACCAGTCATCGACCGATACGCGAAAACTTGCAACCATGATCGCCATGGCGACCATCAGGGTAAAGCTTGCCAGTATGCCGCCGAGGGCGATCGCGGCCTGGTTGGGCGCGTTGGCGAGCCGTGCCAATGCCGTTGTCAGCACCGGCCTCCCATGGCTCGCATGCTGCACCATACGGAATATAGCAGTGAAAATGAGTGCGGAAAGGCGCGGCATGAGAATAATGCCGCCCGTCAGCAGTTGCGCTACGGCAAGATAACCGAAAATCGGCAAATCGAAAATCGGCGGCAATCGGGTAAACAGGATGCCCGAAGCAAGGAAAAGCAACCCCGGCCAGGGATTCCCCAGCCTGGCGAGCGCCGTATCTTCGCTTCCGGATTTCAGGGCGGGCGCTGGAAGAGCGCTGGCTGCTTCCCAGGCGGGAGCAGCGCTGCCAAGCAAGGTAATGCCCATTCCCAGAATGAAAAAGACTATTGCAGCCACAGGGTCGAAATGCATGACGGGTTTTATTCCCGGGAAAAAACCGCCTCCGAGGTCTCCGCCAAAATAATGCAACGCGCTAGTGGCCGTGGCGTAGCCTAGAGCAAGGCCGAGCAGCGACCCTACCAAGCCAAGAATGGCCCCCTCCCATAAAACTTGTCCCAGCATTTGTTTGCGCGTAAAGCCGAGCACCCGCAACAGGGCGAACTGATGTCTTCGCCGGACAATGGATAGCGCCTGGGTGGAGAATACCAGAAAGGTGCCGGTAAACAGCGCCACCATCGCAAGCACGTTCAGGTTTACCCGATAGGCACGCGACATGTTTGCCACCCGGGTTTCCCGGGTGGTGGGTTCGGCAACAAGGTAATGGCTTTGGGGCTCCAGTTCCTGCTCGAGTTCCGCCTTGAATGCAGCTTTATCAGTGCCGGGAAGCAGTTTCAACTCGACGCGCGATAACTGGCCGAGACGATGAAACCGCCATTGCGCCGTGGCAATATCCATTACGCCAATGCGCTGTCCCGCCCGCGCCCTGCGCAAGCCCCCGGCAACCCGCAGTGCAACTGTCTGGGTGCCTACACTCAGGTTCAGGATGTCGCCTTGCTTTACCCCTAGCCACTCCATGGCGGCAGGAGAGAGGAAAACGGCGTCATCCGCAAGGACATCGAACAGCTTGTCTTCCGCCGGAATGCCAATCAGGTCGGGCGCCATGACCGAAGCGCGAAAAATATCCAGCCCGAGAATTTTCAGGGTGGCATCTTTTCGTTCCTTCGAATGGTTGGGGAGGGCGACGTCGAGTTCCAGTACGGGATTTGCCAGCTCGACATCCTCGTGCTCTGCCAGCAGTGGATAAATCGATTCGTCGATTGTGGCTTGCGGCCCACGCACTTCAAGATCCGACTCGCCGGAAAGGCTGTGCGCGGCAGCGGAAAATTCGTTGAAGGCGGCTGTATTGATGAGGTGAATGGCAAACCCGAGTGCCACCCCGATCGCGATTGCGATCACGGCGACGCCTGATTGAACCTTGTGAGCCTGCCATTCGCCTGATAGCAGCCAACGAGCGAGCATGGCCTTATTGCGCCACCTCATTTTATTTGCTTCGGCAAGTCCGCAGCCTTTTCCGCTACAAAGGGATGCAGCCCATCCTTTGTCAGCACGAGAACGCAGTCTGCTGTTGCCGCGGCCGCATGCGAATGGGTGACAATAATGCCGGAAGCGCTATTCGCCTTGATCTCCCGACGCATGAGCATGAGGATATCGTGCGCCGTATCGGGGTCCAGGTTGCCTGTGGGTTCATCAGCGAGAATCAATTTCGGTCGATGTACCAGCGCACGGGCGATTGCGATGCGCTGTAATTCTCCGCCCGACAGGTGACGGGGAAAATGGTGGCCCCGGCCAGCCAGGCCTACTGAATCCAGCATGTGTTCCGTACCCTCGACAGGAAGATCATTCAGAAGCAGGGGCAGGGCTATGTTCTGGCTCAGGGTCAGGTGCGGCAGGACGTGAAATGCCTGGAAAATGAAGCCGAATTCCCTGCGCCGCAAGCGGGTGGCAGCGTCATCATCCAGTGATGACAGGGTAATGCCGTCAATCAGTATCTCGCCTGTATCGGGCATATCCAGGCCGGCAATCAGATTCAGCAGCGTTGATTTTCCGACACCGGACTCACCCATGATCGCCACGTATTCACCCGCCCTCAAGGTATAGGACAGATCCGTCAGCACCTGTCGTCCATCCCCGGCGCTGGAGTATGCTTTGCCGATATGACGTAACTCCAGTATCGCCGGTTTCAGGTCAAGCGCGTCCTGTCGTTCTGTCGAAGATTTTCCCAAGGGCTGGCTCCTCCACGCCGCGAGCGGACGGCGCGTCCATGCTGTTCAAGAACTGTTATTGTAACCTTTTGTTTGACCGAAAAAACCTCGGATCGGGAATATGGAGAATATGGATCAGACTCGGATCCTTAATGGTGTCCGACCTGTTTGTCGCGGGCAGGAGGAGGAAACGACTATTCGTAACGGATAAATTCTTCCGCCAGGGCGTCGGGACCATTACGTCTGATCAGCGCATCGATCTCCGCAAGCAAGGTGTCATCCTCATCATCCTCCAGAACTCCGTCGCCAACCAGTTTTGCAGTAAGGCCACCGGTAATGGCGTCTCGCACTGCGCCGAGCGTGGGGGGATTTTCACGATTTTCGTCATCGACTACGGCTTCTATTGCCCGTGTAAGCGCTTCGCTCGCATCGCTTCTTACAAAATCAATGGCAAGCGCATCTCCTCCGTATTCCTCGATCAGCACATCGAGTTCGTCAAGGAGTGAGGCATCCATGTCGAAATGGTGCAATCGCTCAGCCTCATCCAATGCAGAAGGCAGCAGACCGGCGATGAAAGCTCGCACTGTGGCAAGCGTAATAGGCTGCTCCGCATCGGGATCGTTGACCCGGCTGTCGATAAGCAGCGAGAGATTGGGGCTGACTCGGGTATCAACATCTACTGGATAACGTATCATGATCTTGTCCTGGATTATGTCGGAAGTCAAGCAGCTGCAAGCACGGCGATAACCTCTTCATCCGTTATCTGCGGAAAATCCATGTAAAACTGCGCCACAGCGTAGAAGTTGATGGGACTGGAAAGACATACTACGCGGTCGGCACTGTTGCGCACTTTCTCCACTGTATCGGGCGGGGCTACGGGTACCGCGCAGATCAATTCCACCGGCTTCTTCGCCCGGAGCGCATGCAATGCGGCTATCATGGTCGAACCGGTAGCCAGCCCATCATCGACTACGATTACTATTCGTCCGGCGGGATCGATCGGCGGCCGTACCGGGGTATATTGAGCGCGGCGCTGCCGTATCGTTTCCAGTTGCGTGGAAACTTCATCCTTGATGTATTTCTCGTCCGCGCCCACATCGCTGGCGTAACTCGTAAGATAAACCCAGCCGGTTTCGTCGACGGAACCGATCGCGAATTCGGGATTGCCTGGCGCCCGTACTTTACGCACCAGCACCACGTCCAGTTCACCTTTCAGCTCATCGGCAATAATTCTGGCCATTGGCACTGCGCCTCTGGGAATAGCCAGAACTAGTGGATTTTTACCGCGGTATTCGGAAAGCGCCTCCGCAAGCTTCCTGGCTGCTGCCGCGCGATTTTCAAAATACATGGCTGCTCCCGCTCACGTGTTTATTTTCAGTATAGGTGAATTTTTTACCGGGCATTTTTACATGGTCGGATTTGACGCTTGATTGACGTTTATACGGCCGTACGTGTTGGGTGCTGCATCGCGCGGGCAATGAGTATCCGCAATTCCTCAAGAGAGCGGGTGTTGAGTACATTCTGTTTTTCCAGCCACCCGCGCCTTGCCTGACCGATCCCAAAGTGCAGGTTCGCGAAATCAAAAGTGCTGTGGGCATCGGAATTGACGCTGACCAGCACCCCTTCCTCCTTGGCCATCTGGCAGTAGATATCGAACAAATCCAGCCGCTCGGGTTGGGCATTGAGTTCGAGGAAGCATCCGCGGCGTCCCGCCTCCCGGATAATGCGGGACATATCGATATCACAAGGCGGGCGTTGCGGAATGAGGCGACCGTTGGGATGCGCAAGAATGGTGAAATGGGGATGTTCCATTGCGCGCAGTATCCGCTCGGTTTGCCTCGCCCGCGGAAGCTCGAACTTGCTGTGGACTGCCCCTACAACCAGATCGAGTTGCGCCAGAACGTGATTCGGCAGATCCAGGGTGCCATCCTCCAGGATGTCCACCTCGATTCCCTTAAGCAGGGTAATCCCTTCCAGCTCTTCATTAAGCGCGTCGATTTCATCGCACTGGCGCTTCAACCGCAGAGGGTCGAGGCCGCGTGCGACTCTCAGTTCGCGTGAATGATCCGTGACAGCAATGTATTCCAGGCCATGCGATTTGCCGGCCAGCGCCATTTCGCGCAATTTGTTGTGGCCGTCCGTGGCTTTTGTGTGGACGTGCAGATCACCCCGCAAGTCGCCCAGCTCCACCAGACGTGGCAATTTCCGAACCCGCGCCACGTCTATTTCACCCCTGTTTTCGCGCAACTCTGGTGGAATAAAGGATAGCCCGACGGCACGATAGACCGATTCCTCGGTCTCGCCCGCGATACGGTTTTTACCCCGAAACACGCCGTATTCGTTGACTTTCAACCCTTTTTTCTGCGCGATATAACGTACCGCAACGTTATGGGCTTTTGATCCGGTAAAGTAGTGCAGGGCAGCGCCATAGCTTTCGTCTGCGACTACGCGCAGGTCCACCTGCAAGCCGCATTTCAGGACCGCGCTGGCGCGAGTGCCTCCGGCAGCAAGTATTTCGGCGACCTCTTCGTACCCGGTGAACCGCTCCATGACAGCGTTGCCCGGTGCGGCTGTGACAACGATATCGAGGTCGCCCACTGTTTCGCGCATGCGCCTGTAGCTGCCGGCCACGGTTGCTTCCTTGACTCCGGGAACGCCCGCCAGAAACGCGCGTAGCGGCTCCGCGTATTGTGCCGCCACCGCCAGCTTGAAACGCCCTTTCTGATCGGCATGCGCCTCGATCGCCTGAAGGATGTTGAGCTCGGTTTTCTCGCCAAAACCGGGCAGGGCACGAATGCGTCCGTCGCGCGCCGCGCTGTAGAGTTGCTCGACAGTCTGGACATCGAGGTCGTGATAAAGATGCCGGACCCGCTTCGGCCCAAGGCCTGGCACTTTCAGAAGCTTTGTAACCGCGGGAGGAAGCTCGGTTTGCAGCCGGTCCAGCAAGGTACAATGGCCGGTGGCAACAATTTCTTCGATCTTGCCTGCAAGATCGCGCCCTATGCCGGGAAGCTCTGTCAGGTCTTCCTTGTTTTCGAGCAGCACGTACGCTTCGGTGGAAAGCGCGCCTATTGCCTGGGCTGCGTTACGGTAGGCGCGTATCCGAAAAGGGTTTGCGCCTTCGATCTCGAGCAGATTGGCAATCTCTTCGAAGACAGCGGCGATATCGGCGTTATGGCTGGGCATGCGCTTTCCCGTTTGCTCCCGTCGACAAGCACCTTGCTGATTTTGCTGGAAAGTTGCTGGCCGAGGATTCACATGATCAGTTTAGTATATTCATGGGGACGTGCGGGCTCAGCCGGCCAGCAAGGGTTGAGGGCGCATCCGATTACCCTTGACACGGCAAAGGGGTTCTCCTATAGCTTGTAATGTGTACTCCAGTTTTAGTGCCGTTTTTAGCGCGATAAAAGCAAACGGGAGAGCGCAGATGGGAGAGCGAACGGAAAAGCAAAGGGGAAATCTTGGAGAAGACCCCTGGGTTAGGCCGGGTGAGGGATCAAAGGATAATTCGTGCATGCCAACCCAGACTTCATCCTACTTCGAGCACGATGCCGATATCGGCATTATCGGGCGCGGCAATACGCCTGAGCAGGCATTCGAGACAGCCGCTCAAGCAGTGTTCGGCATTGTTACGCCTCTGGATAAGGTGCAGCCGCAGACTTCGGTCAAGATAGAGTTCGAAGAATCAGATTATGAACTGGCGCTCGTGACATGGCTGAATCTGTTGCTGGGGAAGGCACGTGAGTTCGGGATGGTATTCAACCGCTTTCATGTGGGACACCGGGAAAATCTGTGGTCTGCCGAAGCGCTGGGCGAAAAGTGGCGTGAGGACCTGGAGCGGGGGGTCGAAGTCAAAGGTGCGACGCTGACCATGCTTTCAGTCAAAAAAACTGGAGCAATGTGGGAAGCGCGCTGCATAGTGGATGTGTGAATCGGCTTCGAGATGAAACGATGCAAATGAACGACAGTAACGGCAGGAGGTGACATGAATCTGGAGCGCTTGCGCCAACTGCAACCCTACCTGTGGGCGCTGCCGCGCACACCGGGCGAAGAACGCGCGGAGGTCCTTCTGTATGGCGGGGCGCCCTTGCTCGTCAGCATGGACGACAAGGTACTCGAGCAGATCGCCAACGTTGCTTCCCTGCCCGGCCTGATCGGGGCGGCAATGACCATGCCGGATGCACATTGGGGATATGGTTTTCCCATAGGGGGTGTTGCCGCTTTCGATGCTGAGCAGGGGGGCGTGATTTCCGCGGGCGGAGTCGGCTTCGATATTTCGTGCGGCATACGCTGTCTGCGCAGCAATCTCGATCTCGAGGATGCTGTAGAGCATTTTCCCGAACTCGGGAACGCCTTGTTTCGAGCCATCCCTGCCGGCGTGGGCGAGGAGGGCGAGATCAAGTTGAACCCGGAGCAACTCGACCAAGTGATGCACGGCGGTGCACACTGGGCGGTACAGCAAGGCTACGGCACCGTGACAGATCTGGATTACATTGAAGAACATGGACGGGTTGCAGGGGCGATCCCGGATAACGTATCCGAACTTGCCAAAAAGCGCCAGCGCGGCGAGATGGGCACGCTCGGCTCAGGCAATCATTACCTGGAAGTACAGGTGGTGGACCGCATCTTCGATCCTGCTGCCGCGCTGGCGTTTGGCCTGCATGAAGGACAAATCCTGGTTTCGATACATTGCGGTTCGCGGGGGCTGGGGCACCAGATCGGTACCGATTATCTGGTGCTATTGGCAAAAGCAGCCAGCCGTTTGGGCATTCATTTACCCGATCGTGAACTCGCCTGTGCGCCTGTCAAGTCCCCCGAAGGCCAGCGATATATCGGCGCCATGAATGCCGCGATCAATTGCGCGCTTGCCAACCGGCAAATTCTGACGCACCTTACCCGTTCTGTATTTACGGAAATTTATCCCCAGGCCGCGCTTGAAACCTTGTTTGATGTTTCGCACAATACCTGCAAGGCCGAAACCCATCAGATCGACGGTGAATCAAGGTTGCTCTATGTGCACCGCAAGGGCGCCACGCGCGCATTCGGGCCGGGACACCCCATGCTGCCGGAACGCTACCGGCAGGTAGGACAACCCGTCGTTATCGGTGGAAGCATGGGGACAGGTTCCTACATTCTCGTTGGTGCCAGCGAAAACCCGGCCTTCGCTTCTTCGAGCCACGGCGCAGGTCGCGCCATGAGCCGGCATCAGGCGCTCGCGCGGTGGAAAGGACGCGCGCTGGTGGACGAGCTGGCGCAACAAGGCATCCTGATCCATACCCGCTCCATGCGCGGCGTGGCGGAAGAGGCGCCGGGCGCTTATAAGGATGTCGATCTGGTGGCGGAGGCTACGGAAGAAGCCGGACTCGCCCGGCGAGTCGCATTTCTCCGGCCGAAAGTCTGCATCAAGGGTTAGGGGTTAAGGGTTAACAATATTAAAAACTTTTTTTCAAAGGAGTGACATGTATCAACGTATCCTGGTTCCAATAGACGGCAGCGCAACCTCCAATCTTGCGCTCCAGGAAGCCTCGAAACTTGCAAAGCAGCACAGCACCCAGGTGGAACTGGTATATGTCATGACTGATATTCATTTGATGGATGCCAACAGCTACATCAATTACGATGAAATGAAGGAATCCCTGGAGAGAACCGGCAGAAGGATATTGACGGAGGCGCAAACATTGATGCAACAGGCAGGGGTTGCAGCCGAAGTGAAATTACTGGAAGCGGGTGGTGAGCGCATTGCCGGCGTAATACTCGAAGAAGCAAGGCGCTGGTCAGCCGAGCTGATCGTAATTGGCACACATGGCCGTTCTGGTTTCAGTCGCGTTCTGTTCGGGAGCGTTGCGGAAGGGATCGTCCGCATGGCACATATTCCCGTGCTGCTCATCCGCGGCGACAAAAGCCAGTTGCGTGAAACGGAGCGCCGGACGTAGCCCGGCAGTCCTGGCGCGGGCTCCTGTCTTTCAGTCTTATCTTACGCCTGGATGCAATATGAGTTTATCATGGAGAGGATATAAGTCATGAAACTGCAACTTCAGATCACCACACGCGATATTCCCCATTCTGAGGCACTGGAAAGTCATATTCGACAAAAAGCGGAAAAGCTCGAGACTTTTTATCCCCAGATCATGGGATGCAGGATAGTTGTCGAGGTTCCTCACAAACACAAACATCAGGGCAACCTGTTCAATGTGCGGCTGGACATTACAGTGCCGGGAAAGGAGCTTGTGGTGACCCGCGAACCCAACGAGGACGTGTATGTTGCGCTGCGCGATGCGTTCGACGCCGCAAAGCGGCAGCTCGAAGACTACGGGCGGCGCCAGCGCGGTGAAGTCAAGGCGCATGCTCCCGTTCTGCATGGAAAGGTGGTACGGCTGATGCCCGAGGAAGGCTATGGTTTCGTCGAAACTCCGGGTGGGCAGGAGTTGTACTTTCATCGCGAAAATCTTGCCAACAATAACTTTGAGCAATTGGAAGAAGGAAGCGAGGTGCAATTCCTCGAAGATATCGGCAGTGAAGGTTTTCAGGCAAAACGCGTCAGTACCGGCAGGCACCAGGTAGAAGAACCCGAAGAAGCAGAGCCGCGCTTAACGGGTTCGGGGGATTAAACTAAGTCCGGCGCACTCGACCGAAGAATGTAAAGTCCAGGGAGCAAAGCGGCAAAGGGGATAGGAGATTGGCATGAAAACAGACATAGGCACTGGTGATGCCCTTATCATAGTGGATGTGCAAAACGACTTTTTGCCCGGCGGAAGCCTTCCTGTACCGGCGGGAGATGAGGTCATCCCAAGCCTTAACCGGTATATCGCAGCTTTTCTTTTTCGCGAACTGCCTATTTTCGCTACCCGCGACTGGCATCCGCCTGATCACTGCTCCTTTCATCAACAAGGAGGGCCCTGGCCTGCGCATTGTATTGCCGGCACGCAGGGCGCGGCATTTCCGGCGAGTCTTGAAATCCCCTGCGACACGCATATTGCTTCCAAGGCCACCTCCAGGGAGAAAGAGGCCTATTCCGGTTTTTCGGAGACAGAACTGGATGCGATGCTGAAATCTGCGGGAATTTCCCGCGTTTTCATTGGTGGCCTGGCGACGGACCATTGTGTCCTCAGTACCGTACGGGATGCCTTGAACCAAGGGTATGACATCTTTGTTCTCAAGGATGCAGTGCGGGGGATGGATGTCGACGCGAGCAACGCCGCGCTGGAGGAAATGGCCCATCTGGGCGCAAAACTCATCGATTTCGAAACCATCGTCCCTGAGTGAACCCAATCTCCAGCCCGCTGCTGACCGACCATTACCAGTTGACGATGCTGGAGAGCTACCTTCAGCAGGGAATGCAGGAAACCGCGGTATTCGAGCTGTTTTTTCGCAAGCTTCCTCCGACCCGGAATTTCCTGGTGACGGCGGGCTTGGAACAGGCGCTGGAATTTCTTGAGAACCTGCGCTTTTCAGCCGGGGAGTTGGCATGGCTCAAGCCCCGGTTTGGATCAGCTCTTGTAAATTACCTTGAACAATTCCGCTTTACCGGCGATGTACATGCAATGCCGGAAGGTACTCTTTTTTTTCCGGATGAGCCCATCCTCCGGATCACGGCGCCACTGCCGCAAGCCCAGTTCGTCGAATCGCGTCTCATCAACCTGCTGCATTTCGAAACCCTGATCGCCTCAAAGGCAGCACGCTCAGTGCTGGTTGCGCCCGGCAAACTCCTGGTGGATTTCGGCATGCGCCGCGCACATGGAGCGGAAGCCGCGTTGCTTGCCGCCCGGGCAAGTTATCTTGCCGGTTTTTCCGGCACATCAACAGTACTTGCGGCGGCAATATATGGCATGCCTTCATTCGGCACCGTTGCTCATTCCTACATTCAGGCCCATACAGACGAGACTGCCGCTTTCGAACATCTTGTACGTTGTCATCCGAAAAACTCGACGCTGCTGATCGATACCTACGATACCGAGGCGGCTGCCATCAAGATCGTCACCTTGGCCCGTAAACTTGCGCAGGATGGCATCGAGGTGAGTGGTGTCCGGCTGGATAGCGGCGACCTGGGGATGCATGCACGTCGCGTGCGCCGGATACTCGACGAAGGGGGGCTTGAAAAAACCCGCATCTTTGCCAGCGGTAATCTGAACGAAAATCGGGTGCATGAACTGATTTCCTCCGGCGCTCCCATCGACGGCTTTGGCCTGGGTACTGCATTAGACGTGTCGAGCGACGTGCCGGCGCTGGATTGCGCTTATAAGCTGCAGGAGTACGCCGACAAGGCTCGCCGCAAACGCTCCGAGGGAAAAGCGACGTGGCCGGGGCGCAAGCAGGTGTATCGCAAATATGACCCGGATGGTCGCGCGGTGCGCGATGTTGTTGCACTGGAAAAGGATGATCTGCATGAGGGCGAGCCTCTAATCGTCCCTATGATGCGGAATGGGCGGCGCATCAACGGGAATAGGAAGCTGGAGGCCATCCGCCAGCAAACAGTAGCGAACTATGCCCGCCTGCCGGAACCCCTCAGATTGCTTGAAACGGCCCCCGCTTACCCAGTCGAAATCTCCGCCTCGCTGCAAGCACTGGCAAAAAAGGTGGATGACGAGTGCGGCCCCATTACCTCTACCCGGAACCTTCGCGTCTGAGCTGGTATTGACCTGACCTCCGTATCCTGCCGTGCTCGAAGATACCTTCAGAGGAGTATGGGTCGGCTCATGCAACTGCCTCGTTGAGTGTGCCAGCCAGCAGGCTGCGTAACGCATGCCATCGCCAGCCACCCTTGAGAATATGTTTCTGGTTGACCTCCAGTTCGATTCCAACGTAAGCATTGGCAGGAAACCGGCGACGCAGGTAGGTGGGGAAACCATTTACCGCTCCGGTGTAGGGATAGTTGCGGCGTACCCTTAAATCGGGCACGTGCGCGGCAAGGCACGCCCGCCAGCGGGTGCACAGCTCTTGCTCAAGATGGCGTGAGGGATCATAAAGCAGTCCGATATCGGTATTGCGAACCTCCCCATTCAATTCGGGAGTGAAGCTGTGTGAGGAGATGTGGATTACCCTCAGGCCGGAGCGAATGGCATCCGCAATGTTTGCTTCCACCCAAGTGCGATAGGGCAAGTAGTGGTTCTTCAGAATCTCCTGGCGCACAGCGGCAGGTGTGTTGCGCGTCGCTTCCGAGTAAAGCCGGGGGTGACCGATCGAGCGGTTGAGGTCGATCAGCAGGCGGCTTGTTGTGGCGACGAACAATGGCGAGTGCAGTGCCATGGCAAGTTTTTTAGCCAGGCCCAAAGCGCCGCTGTCATAGCCCCGGTGGCTGTGCAACAAATGCTCGTAGCCTTCGAACAGCGGGCGGTAGCGCACTGGAATGCGGTTACCGCCATGTTCACAACTGATTAAAAAATGAATATCCGTCGACATTTTGTTGAAGTCATGCGCAACTCATTCCACAAACATACGGTCTTCGTCCAGGCAATCGCACAGCTCGCGGTAGATTGTTTCCAGTCGCCTCCTGCTGAAGTCGGAACCGATCGCATTCAGGATGCGGCGCGCAAGCGGGCCCTCTCTTAAAATGGTTTGCAGCGCTTCCCGGCAGCTTTTTCCTTGCCTGGGTTCGACCGGCATCTGAGACTCGATGAGATGCCGCCACAGAATGCCAGTCGTGCAATCCGTATCCGGAAAACCCATCAGGCGAAGGTATTCCGCATTATCGATTACGGCTTGCTCTGCGTCACGAATGCAGTCATGCATGATCCTGACCAATGCTTCCGTGGCGATGGATTGCTGCTCGGCCAACGGCGCGTAAGCCTCGCTGTAGAGCGCATGCACGATATTGATCGCAGCAGCGGCGATGGCAAAGTCAGCACTCGAGCATTCCTGGGTATCGATTACGCGGATCTCGATAGCGTTACGGTCAAAGCGGGGAATTTCCCCGCGCGCATTGAGCCACTCATGCTGTAGCATTTCTTGCGGATCGAGTGCTGCAATTTCGCGGTACATCGGCGCCAGAATTTTTGCTTCATAGGCGGCGGCACTGGAGATTGTTTCCGGGATTACCCGACCGATGGTCGAGGGTACCTTCAGTTGGTGCTCGCAGTAGTTTGCCATCCGGAAATCCAGGAAACCAGAGTAGCTGCCTTCGGCGATTGGCGAGCTTGCCGCTATCGACGGAAGAATGGGCAGCAACAGCCGCACCGCGGCGTGAAGCCGTGCAAATTCATTGTCGTTTGCGAAAGGCATGTTGAGGTGCATGCTTTGCAGGTTGGCCCAGCCGTGCCTTCTGCAGTCGAAGATACGGTCATAAGCCCGATAGATTTCCGACTGATCGTGCGGCCAGAGGCGGGTCTCCGTGCGGGGATTCATCCAGGGGTGCATGCCTGCCGGCATGAGCCGTGCGTTCATCGATTCGAGCACCTTGCTGATTCGCCGGATTTCGCCTTGAAACGCGACAGACAGGGAGGAAATGTCTGGCTGCGGGTCGATGTTTTTCAGTTCGAGCAGATGCAGCACCAGCTCGTTCGACCATCCCAACTGGCCGTTCCTGGCCTCGGATGCAAACGCGCCCGTAAGTTTTCGCAGCAACTCGTCGGCGATGGGAACAACCGCAAGCGTCTTCCTGTCGACAATCATGTACTCCAGTTCGATGCCATAACCTGCAAAGGCCGGCAATGCCGCAGTCATGTTGCCTCCCCCGGCCCGCCTCGTGTTCGGATGACGAGCAGATTGGCATCATGTGTCACGATGCCCAGCAGCACCGAGCCCAATACCCGGTCGATGTTGCTCCAGTACTCCTGGGCCGGGCCGTAAGGATCGGCGACAAGAACGGTCCGCTTCTCGCGGTCATAACCGGTGAGTACGACAAAATGGCCGGCAGGAAACCCGCGCACATCGTCCGGTATGTCATTTGGTCCATATTCCCGCGGGGCGCGGTAAAGGAAGGTGGAGCTCAGGCCAGTCAGGATGGGCAGGCCGCGACGTAAAAGGCCGTGGATGAGGGATTGCGAGAGGTCTGTAAGACGCAATCGGCCGCCCAGACGTAGAAACTCCAGATAACCCTCGGTAGCCCGCCGCAATCTCGAGTCCGACTTGATCTCGCGCTGCCGTTGCAACCGTTCTGCAATATCCACACCTGGTGTGAACCAGGTTGGATCGAAAACCTTCAGGTTATAAGTATAGATGGTGGCATGGAAACCGTTTCGCAACGCGTCACACCCTAAAAAGACAGCAAAGGTTCCTCCGCCGTCTTCAAGCTTGTGGGTCCGCTCAATGATGGTGTCCAGCAACTCCGTCTTGCCGAGATAGCTGTAGATGGCATGCAGGCACGTTGGGCCGCATGTCGTTTCGTCGGGTTGCGGCAGTGTTTTGACGGGTAAGCGCAGTGTTGTTCTGAGCACGGCAATAGTCGGCGAATGGGCGGCAAGCGCATGTCAAGACAGCATCGCTGTAGCGTAAAGAACATGGGGGAACATAGGAACATGGGGATCAGCCATGAAGCTGTCCCCCGGTCGGGCTTGTTCGAAGTCCCTCTATCAAGATTAGGTGATGTGCTGGAAGAAATCCAGTTCGTGGAGCGCCTCCTCAGGCTCCCTCTCCCGGGGAGGGAGAGGGATGGGGAGAGGGCGGCGTCGAAGAATCGAACGCTGCTTAATACAGTAGTAGGCCGGGCTCCGCCCGGTGAATAATCATCTGTCAGGCGAAGCCCGACCTACATCTACGTTCGCCCTGAACCTGAGCTTGCCAAAGGGTCAAGGGCGAACGGCGCCAAGGAGAACTCCCTGGCTTGAAACAAAAGTTTGTCATCTCCTGTACAACAACCGCTCCAGTTTCTTCCAGGCGCTATCCTCGCTGCCAAAACCTTCTTTCTCATTGACGAACTCTATTGTGTAAGCCTGCTCCTGCGGCGCCACCACTTCTTCTTTTTCCTGTAACAGTTTCAATACTTCCAGATCAGCCTCGGAGGCATCGCTTGATTCGCTTTGCCGTTTTACAATACGGCTTTGCATTATCTCGGATGACGCTTTCAGCGATGCAATCGCAAACGGGGCCGCCAGTTCATCCGCGAGCATTCGGAAATGCTCACGCTCTTCCCGTTTCAGAAAGGCGGCATCCACGATTACCGGAAAGCCCGCTGCCAGCAGTGCTCGTGCCAAATCATGGAGCCGCGCATAAGTTCGAGCTGTAGCCTCCGCATGGTAAATGCCGCCTGTATGGGAGCGGCTGTCTGCCAACGCGCCCAATCCGAATAGACGCTTGCGCTCCACATCCGAGCGTATTCGTATGGCTTGTAGTCGTTCCAGTGCGGCCTGCGAGAAAGTCGTTTTGCCCGACCCCGGCAAACCGTGGGTAATGATCAGGGCGGGACGCTGTTGTGCAAGGCATGCTGTGGCGAGATCAAGAAAACTACTGCAGGATGCCAGTACGGCTGCCTTGTCCCGTTTGGAGAGATTGCTCTGACCGGCGCGAATGGCGCTAACCATCGCGCGCACTGCAGCGCGATAGGTGAGATAGAAAGGCAGCAAGGGTACGCCGCCATAATCACCCGTAGCTTCCAGATAGGCATTGAGGAAGCGATAGGCAAGTTCAGACCGCTGGCGATGCAGCAGGTCCATGACGGTAAAGGCGACTTCGTTCATTACATCGATCCAGCGTAGCGAGGGGCTGAATTCGATACAGTCGAAGGGAACGGATTGTCCGCGAATGAGCGCAATGTTGCCTAGATGCAGATCGCCGTGACATTCACGCACAAAACCCTCGGCAAGCCGCCGTTCCAGATGCTCCTTGCGTACGTCATACTCAGTCTCGATGGCCTGGCGCAATCCGGCCACCCGGGCTTCATTTTCAGTGCCAGCCAGCCCAGCCTGTAATTGCTTGAAAGCCTGCAATACTGTGGCCTGTGTCGCAGTGGCCGACCCAAGCCCGGCCGCAGGTTCAGCCGATGGCAGACCATTATGAAAATGTGCGATCTTTGCCGCCAGGCTATCCATATGCTCCGGCAAAATCTTGCCGTGCTCGGCAAGCCTGTCCAGTTGTTGGGAGGCAGCGAAGCGGCGCATTTTCACTGCATATTCGATAGCCGGTTCAGCGCCGATTTCCGGCATTTCAGCCGTACCGCCGAGGGGAATGACACCCAGATAGAGTTGGGGTGCAAGACGCCGGTTGAGGCGTAATTCCTCTTCGCAATAATGGCGGCGTGATGACAAATCGGTAAAGTCGAGGAAGCCCAGATCGACTGACTTCTTTATTTTATAGGCATAGCGTCCCGCCAGCAGTACCCACGAAATGTGCGTCTCCATTACTTGCACACGTTTTGCCGGGTGAGGGTAGCGGCGAGGATCCAGCAAGGCAGTGATTAATCTGCCTTGAACGTCTCCATCAGCCTGCAGGATATCAGGCGGCCTCTTAGCTTGATTGATCGAATCTTTCATGACGATGATCGATAACCTGGCCGGCAAGTTTGAGGGTAGAGGGTAGTGGCCAATATTAACCAGGCTTATTAGCCAAACTGCTCTGCGAACCGGGCAAGGAAGGTATCGAGCGCGTTTTCGGGCAAATTATTGATCCCGCCCGCTGCCTTGCGTCCTCCCCCTGTTTCAAACTTCATGCAGAGCATGTCGGCCCCCTCGGGGCTCGCCAGTGGCGCTCGCACACTTACCTTGTAGCCACCCGCCCGATCGATCGTGATAACCGCATGAGCGCATGTCGGGTTGTCGTTCGCAAGTTTGTTTGCAAAAACACCGCTTACCCGCCTTGCCCATGCCGCATCCGGAAGGAGATAAGCAGAGTGACGCGGCTGCTGGAGCAGGGGGCGCAACGAGGAGGTCATGCGGATATCCTCCCCAAACCCTGCTGCAAGCTCCTTGAAGGCAGCCGATTCGGCGATAAAATCGAATGGATCGGGGTAGGGCGCCATTGCCTCATACAGCGCAAGGGGATGAAAGTGTAAATCTTCCAGAGTCTCGCCGTAGCTGTTGTAATTAAGGTATTCACCCAGGTGCGCGAGCTTCTCTATCTGCGGTTGGACAAGTTCATTCTGTAGCGCGAGTCTATTGGCACTTTCGCTGATGTTATCTCCAAAGGCTGCGGCAATCGCCCAAAAACGGTATTTGCCTTCCAGATGCCGGTCGACCAGCAGGCTTGTGCATATCCCGGCAGATGTATCGATGTGCGTGGTCAAATCGGGATGGACAGGTATCTCGCCGGCATAATGATGGTCGAAATACTCGATAGCTACGCCGGCCTCCAGCAATTGCATGAGGGCAGCACGATTGCTGTTCAGAGAGATGTCGAGCACAGTGACCCGTTCGCCTGCGTGAGCCTTGACCCGCTCGAGCAGCCGGATATCGCGCTTTAACCCTGTCACCAATTCCGTTCGCACAGGATTGTCCAGCAGAAGCTGATGGACGGCACATAGACCGTCTGCATCTCCATTAAAAACGTGATAATTCATATTGAATTTTCAAGCACCCCACAGCACGCGTGGCAACATGACCTGTTCACCTTATTGGCCCGCTCACCTTATCACCATATGCTGCATCGATGAACAAGCCTATCGCGCTGTACCTGTGTGGCGATTTCATTGTTCGTTATTTTTCGATTTGGGTGACTTCACGGGCCTCGACTATACTCACATCATCAATAAATTTAATCAACTTGCCCGCACAATGAGTTCATCATGAAAAAAATCATCTCAGCCGCTGCATTGTTTTTCTTGAGTTCCCTGACCCAGGCTGCCATACAGGGGAAGGAAGTCACCTACACCGCCAATGGCACGGCACTCAAAGGTTACCTTGCATATGATGATGCAATAACACATAACCACCCCGCGGTGCTGGTGGTGCATGAATGGTGGGGTCTCGACGATTACGCGCGAAAACGCGCAAAGATGCTGGCGGAACTGGGCTACACCGCGCTGGCAGTCGACATGTACGGCGAGGGCAGGCAGGCTCATCATCCGGATGAGGCCTCCAGATATTCGGGAGAACTGAAGAAAAATCTACCGTTGGCGAAAAAACGCTTTGAAGCTGCCCTGAATTTCCTGCAGAAGCAGGAGAATGTCGATCCGAAGAACATCGCGGCGCTGGGTTATTGTTTCGGCGGCAGCGTCGCCCTGGAAATGGCTCGCCAGGGTGAAGATTTGAAAGGTGTGGCCAGCTTTCATGGCGGTCTGGCGACCGAGCACCCTGCCCAAGGGGGCAAGGTGAAGGCGCAGATTATCTCTTTTACCGGCGCTGCTGATCCCATGATACCGGCGGATCAGGTAACGGCATTCAAGCGGGAAATGGAGAATGCCGGAGTAAACTACAAGGCGGTTACATTTCCGGGCGCCAAGCATAGTTTTACCAACCCCGAGGCCGATGACTATGGGCGCAAATTCAATTTGCCGCTCGCTTATGACGCGCAAGCTGACAAGGCTTCGTGGAAGGAGACGGAACGCTTCCTGGCCGAGGTATTCAAGGCAAGATGATGCGCCCCGGAGTATGCTGCTTTTTGTAGTCTCGAATGAGAGAGGGCTGGAAACAGCCTGCAAGAGGTGCAGGAATTATGGGGCACTCCAGGATATTTGCGTACTTCAGGTACAGGCAGGGCGGCGCTGGCGCAGCCATTTATAAGTCCAGTCTTAACGCTGCCTGAAGGCCCCAGGCACTGATGAAGGAGTACAAAGGCTTTGACTGCAGAACCTGCCCTGCCTCCTTCCCAGCGTCCCAGCGGTGAACGCGGGCGCGTTCACCGCTTTCTTTTTATTTTTTCACTTTCCCAGTTCAGCTCGGGAGTTTGACGCCAAGGATATCCACATGCTCGATTTGCGGCGGCTCAGCCAGCAAATCGGCTGCATTTGCCATCAGTGCGGCAGCGATCGGACCGGACAAATGCGCTGATCTTCCAGCCTCGTCCACAAATGCATCAAAAATACCAAAAGTCGATGGGCCGAGCCGCAGGGCAAACCAGATCGGCGTGGTGGTTTCCTGATTTGCCATTGAAAGCCCCTGCTTGAGAAAGCTTTCTACGTCCGCTTCCTTTCCCGGTTTGGCTTGTAACCGCACAAACAGCGCAACTGTTACCATCTTGATTTCCTTTCTCATGTTGAACAATAAGGCTCAGACTTTAAGTATCAGGAGGATTTCTGCCAAGTGGCGATATTGACAATTTTGATATAATTTACGCCATGCGTATTCATATTCTTGCGCTCGACCAGGTTTTTGACACTGGATTATCAACGCTCCTGGACACACTGAGTATCGCGAACGATCTCGCGGTTTCTGCCAACGTATTGACGCGATTTGACCTGACTATCGTGGGTATGCGCCGGCGTATTCGTACCAGTCAGGGATTTTCTGTACCGGTAGTGTCAGCGACGCGATGCGGCCCTCCAGATGTAGTATTGATTCCCGCACTTGGGGCAAAAATGCCGGAAACGCTGCGGTTGGCGCTTGAGCGGCCGGATGTGTGCGAGGCGGGCGATCTTTTGCGACAGTGGTCCAGAGAGGAGGTTCTTATCGGCGCCGCCTGCACTGGAACCTTCGTTCTTGCCGATACTTTGCTTCTCAATGACCGAAGTGCTACCACATCATGGTGGCTTACCCCCTTGTTTCGTGAACGTTATCCCCGGGTGCGCCTGGAGGAATCGCGCATGGTGGTAAGCTCGCCTGGGTTGGTTACTGCGGGCGCTGCCCTGGCGCATATCGATCTGGCGCTTTGGCTTATACGCCAAAGCAGTCCCACACTCGCAGAAATGACAGCGCGTTATCTGTTGATAGAACCGCGAGCATCACAGGCAGTTTTTGCAATTCCTGATCACCTTGCACATACCGATCCACTGGTCCAGCGATTCGAAAGCTGGGCTCGGCGCAGGCTGGGTGAACGTTTCTCGCTGAGCGAAGCAGCCAGTGCGACAGGTACAAGCGAGAGAACGCTTTCGCGCCGGCTAAAGGCTGTCCTGGGAAAACCCCCGCTTTCTTATTTTCAGGATCTTCGTATTGAGCGCGCTGTATATCTCCTGGGGACGAGCAACGACAATGTAGACGCGATTGCTGCCCAGGTCGGCTATGCAGATGGTGCAACCTTGCGCACCCTTCTTCGCCGCAGGGTCGGTCGAACGGTGAGCGAGCTTCGAACCAGAACCCGGGCGATTTCCAGTTCGTTCAACGACTCTCAAGCGCGGAATATCGAGTGACCAAAGGTACTGCGAAAATAAGCCGTGCCACGTTCGCAGACTGACCCTATGCCCGCCATTTGTAATTCATCCGGGCGTATTGAAAATTCCTGCTTCGATCATCTTAGGACCATAAAAGATTTAAAATCGCCAAGTTTGCATATATTAAACGCCAGATGGCTTGCATTTTTCCCGATACCGCTTTATCATCATTTTCATGACGTCTTTCATCTCACCCACCGCCCGCAAGCCGTTTTCCGCCTCGAACATTCTGGGCGGCAAGCAGATACTCCACGCTGATCCACGTTCGGCGGTCGAGTGGATAGAGCTTGTGCGCAGGGGCATTCCCGCTCCGGCGATCGACGCAGTTCTGGGGCTTGTGGACCTGCGGCAGGGCGAACTCTCCCGCGCGCTGGATATCCCGGAACGCACGCTGGTGCGGCGAAAAAAGGAGGGAGTGCTCAATTGTGAGGAATCCGGCAAACTGCTGCGCCTGGCGCGGGTTGTTGAACGTGCCGGCGAGGTGTTTGAGGACGGTTCCCTGGCGTTGGACTGGATCAAGTCGCCCAACGCCAGCCTGGGTGGGGCCACCCCCCTTTCCATGCTGGATACTGATCTTGGCGCCGATTCAGTGATGACTATTCTTGGCCGGATCGAGCATGGTATTTTCACTTGAAGTTAACGGTGTGGCGTATCGTCACACACCGCTTCGCCGCTTCCGCATTTTCCGGCGAGGGTGCGCGGTTGTTCGGCGGCCGCTGGAATCGCAAGGGCGAGCCGGTAGTGTACACGGCGCAGAGCAGGTCACTCGCCTTTCTCGAAATGCTCGTCCAGGACGAGCCGCTGCGCGCCAATTATCTCCTGATTCCCGCAGAAATTCCTGGCGATATCCCCAGACTGGAAATCGATGCCGAACAGCTCCCTGAGAACTGGCGAACTCTCGAGAGCCGTAGAAACCTCGAGGAAATCGGCAGTCGATGGCTGCATGAGGCCAGATACTGCGTGCTGGATGTTCCCAGTGTTGTAATCCCCGCCGAGCGAAACCTGCTGCTCAACCCGGCACACCCCGATTTTCGCAGAATCTGGATAGGTCAACCGGAAAGCCTCAAGAGTGATCTGCGGCTGCTGCGGAATCTATCCGGAGCAAAGTGAATAAGGGATATTGCTCGGTGCCTGGTCGATGCAGGAATAGCTGGTTCAGTCACTGACTGCCACATAAACCAGCTTGAGGCTTTCCACCTCAAGCCGCCTTCTGCATGTCGCTGCAGTCAATGCGCCTCCACAACAATGGAAAGTACCTCCGCCTTCGGTTCCGCGCCAGGGCCATGTGTTGCCGTAAGTACTCCCGGTTTTACCATTCGCTCCGAAACAATCCGGATATTCAACGCCCCGCTGGCGGAAAGCTGGGCGTTCTGCCGCATTGCCTCGATCGTGCCCGATAAAGGCACGGTAAAGGTAACCGGGGCCTGTATGGTGTGATGACCGAACATGGAGAGCGTGCCGACGTAGTGAGGACTGGATGGGTCCGTTCGATTGTTCCCATCATCCACCATCACGGCAAAATCATGATGGTGCGCCAGCGGCGGCAGCGCCAGGGTGATCTTTGCATACAATCGCGGCGCTTCCGCCTTTGCACGCAGGCCAAGCAGCGGAGACGGAAGTGTCACGATAGCGCTTGCCGCCTGCTCTCCACTCACCACGGAACGGCTGATCCGAGCCGTGGTGCTCTCGGAGGGTACAGCTGTGCTCATCAGTGAGGCGAACATGGGAGGCGCAACCACTTCCTCGCCGGAGGCGGGCTCGTAATCGTAATTGAAATCCCCGATAGCCGCGTAGTCCCCGGCAGTTCTTTTCTTCACCGGCTTTCCCTTTGCATCGACAAAGAACAGAAACGGCTCTCTCGACCAGGCGTCGAAATCCGCGCCTTCGGGCAGGGCAGGATATCCCCTCGCCAACTGCTTGCGGGTCCATACGTCCCAAAGCCGGTCAATATTCGCATGGTGCAGGAAAAAAAGCGGGTCGACAGGGGATAGATTGGCCTGCATGAAGCCGCCGTTATTGGTGGTGTTGCCTTTGGGATCGGTAAAGATGCCGCCGACGCAGTTGTGCACCCTGTTGTGCGGTTGTCCTTCCAGCACGCCAAATCCGGTGAGGGCGCTGTGACCAAGGGTCTTCGGGCTGGCAAACGTGAGAAAATCGCGGGGCGCCAGCGCGTCCAGCAATGTTTGCAGGGAGACGGCCTTCGTTGTTTTTCCATCGAGCTCCGGCTTTTCCCGGGTCGCGCCGCGCGCCTGTTTCAGATCGAAAAAAAAGCGGCCTCTCGGGTCATTGAGCATATCGAACCACAGATCCTCAGGGGAGCGGATTCCCCGGGCGAGGAGCTGACCATACTGCGTCTCATCGTCGAATTCACCATTCGGCCCACAAATGCGCTTCCAGTAATCCGCCTTGGCGATTACCCCGCGAAAGCGGTTCTGAAACTCGCGAGAGTTTGCAATATAGGCTGGATGAGCGGGGGTGAGCACATCCTCGAACATGACGGCGGGCACGCGTGCCTGAAAGGGACTGTTGGGGTCCGTATTCTCCGTCCAATCCCAGTAGGGAAGGGCAAACCCGGGGTCGCCGCTGAGCTCGCGGCAAATCTGCTCGAACCAGCCGATGTAGCCGCGGTGCCAGACCAGAAACCACCAGTTGCCGTGCGGGCAATCCATCGTGTGAGTGAGCGCGATGCGATACCAGTTGCGTGGATCCTCCGGCGGGAGCTTGAGCATCCTGGCGATAGCCCTCTTGTAGCTTTCGATGGCGCGCTTCGCCTCCGGATTCAGAATGTTCAAACGCCGATACTTCGCTTTCCCTTGCGCCTGTGCTCCGAAGGGCAGGGCAGAAGCACCGATGGCGGCGGTGGTCGCTGCTGCGGCTTTCAGGAATGTACGTCGGGACATGGTGGATGAGAACAATTTTGGCTGCATGGATTAAACCTTGTTTATGGTTATTGATTCTGGATAAAGCTGAACGGATAAAGTCAGATGAATAAAGCTTGACGGGATGGCGAGCACAGGCGCGCAATTTCCCGGAGACGCGAAGCGACGGGAGGTTAAAAGAAACTTTCCAAAAGAACCTTTTTTGCAGCTATGCGTTTCAGCCTCCTGCCTCGTCGGCTCAGGCATTTGACATGGCCGCAAAGAATCAGGATTAGATAACCAAATGGAAATCAGGAGTAGCTGTAAAATCTTACAGCTAGCGGTTCGTGTTGACGGGGTGTAGTCGGTAGTCGGTTATCGCAGGGACGACCTCACAGGTGAAACTCTCTGGGAGCGAAAGCGGTGGATAACGGCGCGGGAATCGGGAGTCACCCTACATCCACTAACAGCTCGTTCTCCTGCCACAATCTTGATCAGTGCAGAAAACTCAAGCACAGACACGAGCTTAGGGAGTTATCAACAGAGCTATCCACGCCAATCGGGGAAAACTTGATTTGGCCTTCAGTTTCAAAGAAAGTGCTTTTGCTCCCCACTACTTACTTCGGATTTGACCTGAACAATCGCGAGATTGCCGCCCTCATCTACTCTGGGTTCTTGCTGGCTGCCGTAATGTTTTGGAAGAAAGGACGGCCTCTCGCGCTTGATGTGGTACGTGCATTCTTTTCTCCGAAGCTCGCATTGATCTGGGTGCTCATGTCCCTTTACGTCGCGGGTTGTGTCTGGCTGCTCGCGTGGTTGAATCTATGGGATTGGTCCAATCTCAAATTGACACTGCTGTGGTGGTTGACGGTCGGTTTCACCTGCATCTTTGAGGCACAGCGGCTCAAGGACAAGCCGCATGTACTGGGCAAGCTGGTGCGCGATGCATTCACACTCTCTGCTGTCATCCTGTTCGTCGCCAAGTTGGTAAGCTTCCCGCTCTGGGTCGAACTGCTCATGCTTCCCGCACTTGTGTTTCTTACTCTCCTTATAGCCGTCGGTGAACATCAGACTGACAAGCCCAGCATTCCCCGAGTGTTGAACCTGCTGCGCGGGCTCCAGACGTTCACGAGTCTCATTATCCTCGGCTTCAGCTATTGGCTGGTCGTTAGCAGCGTCACCAAATTTTGGTCACTGAACACACTGCGCGAGTTCGGGCTACCCTTGCTGCTCTGGCTAATGTTCGTTCCGTTCATTTTTCTACTTGCTGTCTATATGACCTACGAAGAAGCCTTTATCCATTTACAGGTAAGGCCAAAACAGGCGTCCATCGTCCGCTATGCGCGATGGCGCGCTCTGCTCGCGTTCGGCTGGAATATCGACGGGGTGAAGCGCCTCGTGCGGGACATGCGCGGGCGCGACATCGCCGACAAGCAGGGCGTCAAAGACGCCATCTGGGAAATCAAGCGGCTTCTCAAGATCGAAAAGAACCCGCCCATCGTTACGCGCGCCGAAGGCTGGTCGCCCCACGCGGCGCGGTTATTTCTTGAAGAATACGGCCTCGTCACTGACGACTATCACCGCACACAACGGGAGTGGTTCGCGCACATCCCATTGGTAAAGCTGAACGACAATGTGCTGGCCGATCGGATTTCCTATTACCTCACCGGTAATGAGCGAGCCGTGACGCAGCTCTGGCTTGCACTCGACGGATCGAGTCAGAACGATGCGAAGGAAGCGCAGCGCGCCTTCGATGAACGCGCGCTGACCCTGCTCGTCAAGGCATTTGACGCTGAGCGAGCGACGACAATCTATGTCCGCGCTCAAGCCTCCGAGCCCCAGGCCTTGGTGATCGACGGCATACGGGTGTTGCTGGATCGGTCAGATTGGGGAGACTCTCGTCTCGGCGGCTATATGCGGAATTTGACGATTCAGCATCCTAAGCATCAAGGCGATAACTAGAGAGATCATCTGACCGGCAATTCTTGTCATCCCCCAGTCTGACCGCTGATAGAAGCGAATGGCTATAGCATGGAAACGGTGGGCGTCGGCGGTGTGCGAAGACCGCTCAATCCCGATGGACAGCCTCGACGGTGTGGTGATCGGCCAAAGTGTTCATCAAGGGGTCGAAAGACGTACTTTTGCCCACGCTTACCGCCATCCGAAGCGAGAAATCGGCGGCTTTAGGAATGCCCACTTCTGTACCGAGATGGCGGAGAGAGAGGGATTCGAACCCTCGGTACGGTTTGACCCGTACGCACGCTTTCCAGGCGTGTACCTTAAACCACTCGGCCATCTCTCCTGTTGAGGGTTCCAGGAAAGGAACCCGGCAAAGGGCGCAAAGGATACACCAGAACGCTATCCCCGGCAACTTTACGGTAGTATAGCCGAAAGCGGCTCATCCGTATCGACGGTCTCCGAATCCTTTAACCCAGAAAAACCAGAAACAGGAAGTAGTATGCAGATCAAATCCCGCATCCGCACCATCGCGCATTATCCCCATGAAGGCATCATGTTTCGGGATATCACCACCCTGCTGAAAGACCCGGTGGGGTTGCGCGCGGCTATTCAGGAAATCGCCAGCCGCTACAAGGCCATGAAAATCGATAAGGTGGCCGGGATCGAGTCACGCGGTTTCATCATTGGCGCGCCGGTTGCCTATGAGCTTGGCGTGGGTTTTGTGCCGGTGCGCAAGAAGGGCAAGCTGCCTGCCGAAACGCGTGGGCGCGATTATCAGCTGGAATATGGTAGCGACCGCATCGAGATTCATGTGGATGCGATTCAGAAGGGCGACCGGGTGCTGCTGGTGGATGATCTGATCGCTACCGGCGGGACGGCGGAGGCCGCTGCTGGCTTGATACAGGAAATGGGGGGCGAGGTGGTGGAGTGCGGCTTTGTCATCGATCTGCCCGATATCGGGGGCAGGGCGCGGCTGGAAGATCAGGGCCTCAAGGTGTTTGCACTGTGCGAGTTTGAGGGGAACTAAACTCTGCCGGGATGGGGTCTATAATGATTTATATAAATGCATTATCTATGGTCAAGAAGGATACTCATAGTGTGTGTTGTCCTGTTATTGATCTTCATGCTGGCTCCGGTCGCATCCTTCGCCGCTCAGGCTCAGGATTATGCCGCGTGGTCAAAAAAGAACCTTGATGGCTCGTGGACGCGGATTACGGAAACTGCTGTTGACACCTCGTCTCTTCCCTCTGCGGTCCCCAAGGATATCGGCAAATTTTGCCCGACCTATAAGCATTTGCCACGCAAAAAAAGGATTCAGTTCTGGGTGGGCCTGCTTTCGTCCATGGCGGAATTCGAAAGCACCTTTGATCCTGGAGCGGCTGCCAGAGGGCCATCCAAAGACGTATTCAGAAGACGGGATACAAATCGAGGGCTGCTGCAGATATCAAAAGAAAGCGCAAACCAGCCGGGCTATAGCTGCGGCATCAAGAAAGCAAAACGCCTGCACGATCCCGCCATTCATCTTCCATGCGCGGTAAAGATATTGTCTACATGGGTCAGTGCGGACCATGTAATAGCCTCTTATAAGGGGAATAAAAAAACCAGGGGCGGAGGGCGCTATTGGGCTGTGCTCCAGGAAAAAAATGGCCGCCTGCCTGCAATATCGAGTTTCACCAGAAATTTGTCATTCTGCCGGAAGGATTGAATTCCCCGACGGCGCCGGTCTGATGCTTTTGGCATAGCGGCGCCACCGCTGCCAGCCGTTCACGTTTTTAGAACCTGAAGTTATACTGAACGTAGAACAGGTCAGGCGAGACGCGTGGCGCCTGCGCTTTCAGGAAATCGCCGGCAAACAGTTTCGAATACCCTATCAGCACGTCTTCGTGCCGGTCGACGTGTATGTTGAAGCGGAAATCGATCTCATCCCCGACATAACTGCCGGATTGTCCGGTTGCGTCTCTAAGGGTGGCGGTGCCTGCGGCGTTGTACAGGAAGTCACGCTTGTTCGCCAGATAGAAGCGGTGGTACTGGGCGGTGAAATTGGCCCAGGGCAGGGGGTGCAGATTGAGCTGGGCGTTGAAGTCGTGAATGTTCTGCCTGCCTACGCGATCGATCCATCCGAGGTAATAATTGCCGAAGGGAAAGAGCTGGTTGAAGGTGGTGCGGCTGCCATCCGTCAGATTATTGTCACCGGAGGCAAAGTCGTAGCGCAGCCAGAATTGCGGATTCAGCGGCTTTCCCTTGAAGTGGTAGCCAGCACCGGAGGCGACGGCAAAGGCCGAGATATCCTGGTTGGAATACTGTCCGAACTGGTACATGCCCTCCAGTTCGTACAGGAACTGGTTGTAGTCTCCCGCCAGGCGGCTGCCGAGGGTATGCGTGATCGAATCGCCCCTGACACCGGCTCTGCCCACGGCAAGATTGCGATTGTCATCCAGGCTCAGAAAATAGAAATCGGCCAGGTGCCCTTTCATGGGCTTGTATGTTCCCCATAAGCCGAAGAATTCGCGCTTCTCATCCCAGTTATCGAAGTTGTTTCTTTCCGTCACCATCGGTCGCACCCAGAATGCATCCAGGTCGAACGTGGGCGTGCGCCAGAACCCCTTCACCCCCTGGAAAGTGCGGCGGGTGTTGACCCAATCAAGCGTGGAAATCAGCCGTTGCGAGCCGTAAAGCAATTCCTGCCGCCCCACGCGCAGATAAGCCGGGACGTCCTTGACGGTCGCCACCTTGATATCCGCAAAAACATTCAGCATATCCGTGTGGTTGACATCCGTGGCTAACGGCGCCAATGCCTGGCCGAAAGTGCGCGCGTCCAGAAACTCCGCAAACAGCCGGATACGATCCTGATACCAGAGATCGGCATGGAAGCGGCTGCGGATCATGTGGTAGTTGTCGCTGGTATTGGTCAGGCGCGCGTCGGATTCCCGCATATACCGGTACCAGAAGTTGCCCCCAAATGACAAAAGGAAGTCATCGCCAAGATGGATGCGCTTGATGGGATCGAAAATATCCTTCTCATGTTCGGGCTTTTCGAGATAGCGGAAATCGATATCGAAAGCCGGCGTGGTCATGAGGGCATAGGGAGCATAGGGAGAAACGGGCGGGTTCTCACGCTTGTTGCCGGTTATATGATCCCAAAGCGAGTAGTATCCCGGCCCGGAGGGAGCGATGGTGAACATGCCGGGGCGGGAAGGGGCGGTTACAGGAGGTACCTTCGACCAGTCGAACCGGTTGCTCCGGTCACTGCTTGTAGGTGTGGGCGCTTGCGATGTTGTCGGGGCTACGGTGGTGCTGCCGGCAGGAGCAGGGTCTGCCGCAGAAACCTGCAGCGTGAGGCTGAGCACGCCTGCCAGGCTGAATTTCACAAGCCATTCCAATATGCGGTGTGGAGAGGTTGAAAAGCAGTTGGGCTTTTTGGCAGACGGGAATAAAGCAGGCAGGCAATCAGGCAGACGCATAGCGGGATTTCAGGGACTTCGGATAAAAATGCCCGCAACTATAACAAAGTCAGCGTCTATTTTGAACTGATAGCAAAGCGATATGTAATCCGCCTATCAAAAGCTGCTATGTCATCGAGGGCTGCAACTATAATGAGCAGCTTCCAAAATAGGATATTGATACTCATCTTCCGGGACTGCTTCGGTTTTCATAATCTTAAGCCATCATCATATGCCGGGTTTTGTTGAATTGGGGTAAAAGGATTTCCAGCATGCAGGAAACTTTTGGCGGGCAGCCTCGCCCAAACCAGAATCGGGGCGAAGTTCTGCGCGCCTTTCTAAAGCTGGGTTTTACCTCTTTTGGTGGACCGATAGCCCACTTGGGATATTTCCGTGATGAATTGGTTATCCGTCGACAGTGGATGAGCGAGTCGGCGTATGCCGATCTCGTCGCGTTGTGTCAGTTTTTGCCAGGTCCCGCCAGCAGCCAGGTAGGTTTTGCGCTGGGGTTGTCAAGGGGGGGATTCATGGGCGGCCTCATCGCCTGGAGCGCCTTTACGCTGCCTTCCGCGCTGTTCCTGCTGGTCTTTGCCTATAGCGCCTTTGCCTTTGGCGCGTCGCTCGGTCAAGGCTTTATTCATGGCCTGAAGCTTGTTGCGGTGGCCGTTGTCGCGCAAGCGGTCTGGGGGATGGCGCGCAATCTTTGCCCTGATCGGGAACGCATCGGCATCGCCGTCGTCGCGGTACTGGTCGTGGTCTTCCTGCCTGGCACACCGGGGCAACTAAGTGCAATCCTCTCCGGCGCAATCGGCGGGCTTTGGCTTTGTAAAAACCTGCCGCCTGCCAATGATCGTCGGGATGACGGGCGTATAAGCATACAACTATCCAAGACGCTGTCATTGCTCGCATTGTTGGGTTTTTTCATCCTGCTTTTCGGCCTGCCACTAATTGTGATGATATCTTCCTCGCAGGGGGTGGCACTGTTCGAGGTGTTCTACCGCGCGGGCGCTCTGGTATTTGGTGGTGGGCATGTGGTTCTGCCATTGCTTGAAGCAAGCGTGGTCGAAACCGGCTGGGTCAGTGCAGACACTTTTCTTGCAGGGTATGGTGCAGCGCAGGCAGTGCCCGGGCCTTTGTTTACCTTCGCTGCATATCTGGGCGCTGTTGTTGCGCCCGAGCCCAATGGAATCTACGGGGCAGCCATATGTTTGATCGCAATATTTTTGCCCGGAATGTTGTTGCTGGTGGGTATTCTGCCGTTCTGGGATGACCTGCGCAAAAAAGATGAGGCGCGGGCGGTAATGGCGGGCACTAATGCAGCTGTGGTAGGCGTGCTTGCCTCCGCACTCTACCACCCCGTATGGACCAGTGCGGTGTTTACGCCGCCGGATTTTGCAGTGGCACTCGTGGCCTTCGTCCTGCTGACTGTCTGGAAAGTTGCACCATGGAAGGTCGTTGTGTTGACCGCGTTCGCCGGCGCGGGCCTGTCCCTGGCCTGAGGAAAGAGAGTGCCAGATTTTTCCTCCGGGATTTTTTCCTGATGCCACATTCCCGCTGATCAGTCTGCGAACATCCGCGAGAAGCCGTGGGCCGAACTCTACCGATAGAATTTCCCCTCGCGCTCGGGCTGGTAGATGATTTCCTCTATCCGTACCTTGATGGTGCCTCCGCCCGGACGCGGCCACTCTATCTCGTCGCCGGTGGAAAGCCCCAGCAGGGCGCTGCCAACCGGCGCAAGCACGGAAATTTTATCTCCGGACCCGTCGACATCTTTTGGATAGACCAGCGTCAGGCGGAAGTCCTGGCCTGAGGAATCGATGCTGAACCGTACTGTGGAGTTCATGGTTACCACCGTGGGCGGTATCTGCTCGGGCTCGACGATTTCGGCGCGTTCGAGCTCGGCTTGCAGTTCCGCATTGCCAGGAACCGCGTTAGCCGGAAGCGACTCGAGCAAGGACTCCAGCCTGTCCAGGTCCTGGGATGTCAATATGATGTGCGGTCTGCTATTCATTTCAACCTCGTTTCAAGTTCTGTTATCGCCCTTTGCTACGCCGCTAGGCGCTTGCTGCTGCTGTCTTCCTGACCTCCAGTGCCGGTTTCTCGTCGGAAGTTTTGATCGGGCCGATCGGATAGGATGCACTGATTCTATCATCAAATGTCATGATATTACCGGAGCAGCAGGAGTTCATATGCTGCTTTTATGGGCACTCCCGCTTATCAGGATTAATGACAAATGCCCCTCACCTTTGACCCCTCATCGTATTGAGCGTAGAGTCGAATAACGAACATACGATGAGCACATAATTTCTTGTTTTTTTGAGGAGCGGCGGTCATGCAATCTCCAACTATTGTAAATCCCTCCCAATTGGATCCGGTCAATCCGGCAATCGAAAGGTATATGCGCAGCCTCGTGGGACGAACTGATCATCCGGTGCTGACCGAAATGGAAGCCGTGGCTGCCAAAAACAATTTCCCGATCGTTGGCCGCCTGGTCGGCATTTTTCTGGAAACACTGGCGAAAACGATCGATGCCAAACGTATTTTCGAGTTCGGCAGCGGCTACGGCTATTCGGCTTACTGGTTCGCAAAAGCAGCCGGGGTGGACGGAAAGGTGATCTGTACCGATGGCGATCCTCAGAACAAGGAAAAGGCCGAGCAGTATCTCAAGTCTGCCGATCTGCTGGAGAGGATCGATTTTCGCACTGGCATCGCACAGGAGATATTCGGGCAGACCGAAGGATTATTCGATATCTGCTACAACGATGCAGACAAGGGAGATTATCCGGAAATCTGGCGTATGGCAAAAGAAAGGATTCGCCCAGGCGGGCTGTATGTTGCGGACAATGTGCTTTGGCACGGGCGGGTGGCGGTGGAACGTTATGTTGATATTGTTCCGGGATGGACAGAGGCCATTCTTGAGCACAACCGGCTGATCTTCAACGATCCGGAATTTGACACCTTCATAAATCCAACGCGGGATGGCGTTGTCGTGGCGCGGAGAAAGGCACCATGACAGCTATTTGTAATCCATCTCCAATGCCAGGGCCCTGAATCTCTGGAGAGAGCAGGGCTGCTGAAAAATATCGAAATAAAATATCGAAGGCTCAGATCCGGCGACTCAAATCGAAAGAAAATTTTTATAATTTTTTGTTGTATTTCTGAATGGGATGTGCAAAACTGTTTTCCAGTAAAGTTGTAGCGCGAAACTAGGGTTCCGGCTTCTTTTCTCGAAGTGCCTGGTCCGAGAGTTTCCGGCTTCGTCATGACGAGGCTCCACGGAGGGATAAAAGCCCGGGAGATCATGTAGTTATTACATTGATTCCCGGAGTTTAACCGCCGAAAAAGGAGACCTGGTCGTGCATCTCCCTCCTGTATTTTTCCCTGCTTTTTCAGTTACCAGCCCGGTTACGATAGAACTGGGTGGCAAGCAGTATATAAAGTATATAAGTCATGCCGACGGGAGCCAGTATCCAATGGCGTGCGAAGCACACCATTGTGGGTTCAGGCTGGATTCCGGGTCGTGGCCTGGAATGACGAAGTTCGTAATATTTTCTCGCCGGATAAATAGCCGCGATACAAGTCGCGATACAAAAAGCTGCAACAGTCCACTACGTCCGGGTGTCTCCTTGCTCATTGCTTCCGGCAGCATGAAGAGACCGACAAATGGTCAGCCAGGTGGAATCATTCCGTGTGTCTCGAAAGGGATATCATGTCCATAGAAGAAACCCCGAATACATTTTCCCGTCCTGCCGCCACTCCGGTCCTTGGCGACAAGCTTCACCGCAGCATGAGCGTATGGAACAGCTTTACGCTCGGATTCGCCGTTGTTTCCCCCGTGGTAGGGCTTTACGCCATCATCAGCGTCCAGACCACTGTGACAGGAGGCGGATGGTTCGGCGCGCTGGTCACCTGTCTCGTCATGCAGTTGCTCGTAGCCACGGTCTACGCCGAACTGTCTTCACAATTCCCGATTGCGGGCGGTGCATACAAATGGTCGCGTCAACTCGGAGGCGTGGTCACCGGGCAATTTGCCGGGGTCATCTACGTCAGTTCCACTATTGCCATGCTCACCACCACCGCCTATACGGGTGGCGTCTGGCTTGCCCTGTTTTTTGGAGCCGAGAGCGAAACGGGCTCTGCATTCGTGATCTGGGGCGCGGTATTCCTTCTCCTGTGCACCATTATCAACGTGGTCCACGTCAATATCTTCAAGCTGGTCATCACAATGGGAGTTTATGCGGAAGTTGTCGGCTCCCTTGGCGTGGCGCTGCTGCTGTTCCTGTTTTTCCGGCAGCATTCTTTTTCCGAACTGTTCCAGCATCTCGGCACAGGCACGGCGCCAGACCAGGCATCCGCGTTTTTGGCAGCGCTGGCGATCGCCGGCTGGGCATTCATCGGTTTTGATGCCTGCTCCACTATCGCAGAGGAAACGCACGAACCCAAGCGGATGGTGCCGCGTGCCGTCTTCTTCTCTTTATGCATGGTGGGATCGGTGGTGCTCTTCAATTCCGCCGCCCTGACACTCGCGTTCGATCGCGAGGCATTGATTGCTGCGAGCGCCACTTCCGATCCGATTACGCCTGTAATTACTGGCAGTTTTGGCGAGTGGGCGGAAAAGCCGTTTCTAGGAATCGTCATGGTCGCATTCCTGGCCTGCGGCGCCTCGGTGGTGAAATATACCTCGCGCATCGTGTATTCCATGGCGCGCGAAGGCAATATGCCTGCTGTTCTCAGCCGCTTGGCGCCAGACAAGACGCCACGCAATGCCGTTATCTGTACTGTATCCCTGGCAGGACTGGGATTGCTGTTCGGGTTGAACGACGGCGCGGTCGCCACCGTGATTGCCTTCGGTACGGGCGGGCTTTACGCCATGTTTTCCATGACGACCGGCGTGGGTTTATTCACCCGGCTTACCGGGCGCTGGAATCCGGCATTGGGTGAGTTGAAGCTTGGCGTCTGGGGATTGCTGATCAACACGGCCGCTTTTATCTGGTCTGTATTCGAACTTGTCAATATTGCCTGGCCGCGTCCCTATGCCACGGCTCCCGACGCACCGTGGTGGCAGCTTTGGGCGGTACCGCTGGTGCTGGGCAGCATTCTCGGCATTACAGCGCTATATATCCTGATAAATAAGATGCGTAAAAAATCCACTTCACACAGCACGCAGAGGGATGCGAAAACACCGCATCGATCTACAAATTGAACTGGATACACCTGAAAAACTATCGTGATGAGGAGAAAGACATGAACCAACCGGATGCACATTTGTGGGAACAACATATTCCCGGCGGTTGCCACTGGTCCGGCATTCTGCGGCGCGGTACCACGTTGCGCATGACGGATGTCAACGGTAGCGCCAATGCCTCTGTATTGTTCTTCAATCAGGAAGAAAAACTGGAGCGCTACAACATGGCCGATACGCTCAAATCCCAGCATACCTTCCGCCTGACCAGGGGACATGCCTGCCATTCGGACATGGGAAGGATATTCTGTTGCATTACCGCCGATAGCGTGGGTTGGCACGATACGGTTTGCGGCCTGAGCGACGCCGAACTGATACGCCGGAAATACGGTACCGCGCGGTATCAGGAGCACCGCAACCAGATGTTCCGCAACGGGCTGGACGGCATGCTGATCGAGCTTGGCAAATGGGGCTTAGGCATGCGGGACGTGGTATCCAATATCAATTTCTTCAGCAAGGTAACCGCCAATTCAGCCGGCGAACTCACCTTCCAGCCCGGTAACAGCAAAGCTGGGGATCATGTGGATTTGAGCTTCGAAATGGATACGCTGGTCGTGTTATCCGCTGCGCCGCATCCTCTCGACCCCTCCACCACGTACCAGCCCGGTGCAGTCAATCTCACTGCTTTTGCAACCCCATCTTCGGTGATTGCCGAATGCGCGCACATTTCCGAAAACCAGCGTGCCCGGCAAAACACTGAATGTTTATATGCTTGTCATGGAGGTGCGGCATGAATGCGAATTCAAAGAGCAAGAATTTTGTTGAAAGCAGGCTGGATCCGGATGCGGCGGTAGTGGATGAAATCTGCCCGGCAGGCGAGCCGTGGGTCAAGATCGTCAGGGAAGGACAGATTTTCCGGATCGTGGACCTGGAAGGCAATCAGGCCGTCGATACCCTGTTTTACAACGCCTCACACGCGGTGGAGCGCTATAGCGCAAGCGATACCGTACGCCGGCAGAAGAAGGTCTATCTGACTACCGGTAGCAAGCTGTACTCGAATTATGGCAACGTAATGCTCACCATCGTTGCGGATACATGCGGACGGCATGACACCTTGGGAGGGGCATGCGCGGCGGAGAGCAATACCGTGCGGTATGCGCTGGAAAAATTCCCCATGCACAGTTGCCGCGACAACTTTCTGCACGCGCTGGCGCATGAGCCGGAGTGCCAGCAGCTCGGCATCAGCAAGCGCGATATTCCCAGCAATATCAATTTCTTCATGAACGTGCCGGTGACGGAAGAGGGTGGCCTGGAATTCGTGGATGGCGTCTCCGCGCCTGGCAAATACGTGGAAATGAAGGCCGAAATGGACGTGGTGGTGCTGATTTCGAACTGCCCGCAACTTAACAACCCATGCAACGCCTACAATCCCACGCCCATTAGATTGCTGGTCTGGGACGATCCCAGTGAGATGAGCTTTACATAATCCAGTTTCTATCCCGGCTGTTTTTCACTCAACCGAGAATAAATCATGTTTGAAAAAGTATTGATAGCCAACCGCGGCGCCATTGCCTGCCGGATTATCCGTACCTTGCGGCGCATGGGAGTGAAGAGCGTTGCAGTCTATACCGAGGCAGATGCGCTATCGCGACATGTGATCGAAGCCGATGAAGCCTATTGCATAGGCAGCGGAGTCGCCGCGGAAAGCTATCTGCGTGCCGAAAAGATCCTGGAGGTCGCGACCCATGCGGGAGCAAATGCCATTCATCCAGGATATGGCTTCCTCAGTGAAAAAGCGGAATTTGCGGAGCAATGCGCTGACCATGGCATTTCCTTCATTGGCCCCACCCCCCACCAGATGCGTGCATTCGGCTTGAAGCACACGGCGCGCGAACTGGCGCAGCAGAACCAGGTACCGCTGTTGCCAGGCACAGGATTGCTCGAAGACCTGGATGATGCCTTGCGCCAGGCCGCCCATATCGGCTACCCGGTCATGCTGAAAAGCACGGCAGGGGGTGGTGGCATCGGCATGCGTTTGTGCTGGAACAAGGAAGAGTTGAGTGGAAACTACGAATCGGTGAAATACCTGGCGCAGAACAATTTCAAGGACGCCGGCCTGTTTCTCGAAAAATATGTCGAGAAAGCACGCCATATCGAGGTGCAGATATTCGGCGACGGCAAGGGCGGGGTGATCGCACTGGGTGAGCGGGACTGCTCGATGCAGCGGCGCAACCAGAAGGTGATCGAAGAAACGCCAGCGGCTAATCTGCCGCCGCGCGTGCGCCAGGCGTTGCTGGAGGCGGCGGTCCGCTTGGGCCAGTCAGTCAACTACCAGTCCGCAGGTACGGTGGAGTACATTTTCGATGCCTCCACCGCGGAATTTTATTTCCTGGAGGTGAATACGCGGCTACAGGTTGAGCATGGGATAACCGAGGAAGTGACCGGCATCGACCTTGTGGAATGGATGGTTCGGCAAGCCGCTGGAGACTTGCCACCTCTGGATTCATTCGATATCCAGCCGCATGGGGCCTCCATCCAGGTACGTGTGTACGCAGAGAATGCGGTCAAGGATTTTCAACCTTCCTGCGGTATCCTCACGGCGGCAGAGTTTCCGTCTCCGTCCGCCGCGCGCGTGGAAACCTGGGTGGAACGCGGTGTCGATGTCACGCCATTTTATGATCCCATGCTGGCAAAAATCATCGTGTACGCGCCCGACCGGGAGCAGGCCATTGCGCGGCTGCTGGAAGCCCTGGACGTGACGGCATTGCACGGGGTAGAAACCAACGTTGGCTACCTGAGGCAGATCCTGCGCAGCGAGGCTTTTCGCAGCGGGCAACATACGACGAGCTTTCTGAACAGTTTTCGTTATACCGCCCATACCATCGATGTCCTCAGTCCGGGAGTGCAGACCACGGTGCAGGATTATCCCGGGCGGACAGGATACTGGAGCATCGGCGTGCCGCCATCGGGACCGATGGATGGTCTGGCGTTCCGTCTGGCCAATCGGCTCGTCAATAACAGCGAGGATAAGGCAGGGCTGGAGATTACGCTTTCCGGCCCGGCGCTGCGCTTCAACTGTGACAGCGTTATTGCTGTATGTGGCGCGCCGATGGAGGTGCGCCTGGATGGTGAACCGCTTGCCTGTTGGCGGGCGCATCGTGTCAAGGCCGGTTCGTTGTTGCAGTTCGGCAAACTCGTAAATCATGGGTGCCGCGCTTATCTGGCAGTGCAGGGAGGAATCCGGGTTCCCGACTACCTGGACAGTAAATCTACCTTCACCCTTGGCCACTTCGGCGGGCACGCAGGCCGCACCCTCCTCACCGGCGACGTGCTGCATATCTTTGAAGCCAGAAAAGACGGCGATAGCGGATTTGAGCAGGGGCTGCCGGAGGAATTGGTACCGCGCTACACCGACAGCTGGGAAATAGGGGTGCTGTACGGGCCGCACGGTGCACCGGATTTTTTCACTGAGGAGGATATCGAAACCCTCTTCGCCACTGATTGGGAAGTGCATTACAATTCCAATCGCACCGGGGTGCGGCTGATCGGCCCCAAGCCCCATTGGGCGCGCAGCGATGGCGGTGAAGCAGGGCTGCATCCCTCCAATATTCACGACAACGCCTATGCCGTAGGTACCGTGGATTTTACGGGGGATATGCCTGTGATACTCGGTCCCGATGGTCCCAGCCTCGGCGGCTTCGTGTGCCCGGTTACCATTATCCAGGCCGAATTGTGGAAGATGGGACAGCTCAAGCCGGGCGATCGCGTGCGCTTTCACAGGATGCCGATGGAGCAGGCGCTGGCGCTGGAGTTGCAACAGGATGCAAGGATAAAAGACCTCCAGGTTCCGCAAAACGCTTCATCGGAGGCGGAGCAGGGCGCAACCACCGAACCCACCCCGGTGCTCCACTTCATCCCGCAAAGCGACGGCCAGGTGCAGGTCGTATATCGCCAGGCAGGCGACAAGAACCTGCTGGTCGAGTATGGTCCGCTCGAGCTCGATCTCAATTTGCGCTTCCGCGCGCACGCGCTGATGGATTGGGTGCAGACAGCGTGCAATGACGGGGAACTGGAAGGCATTCTGGATCTGACACCCGGCATCCGTTCGCTGCAAGTGCATTTCGATTCCCGCGTACTGCCACGCGATAAGCTGCTGGAGATGCTGGTCGGTGCGGAAAAGAAATTGCCCGATATCGATGATATGGAGGTCCCGGCACGCATCGTCCATCTTCCACTGTCGTGGGACGATGCTGCCACCCGGCTGGCGATAGAAAAGTATATGCAGTCAGTGCGCAGTGATGCGCCCTGGTGCCCGAGCAACATCGAATTCATCCGCCGGATCAATGGTCTCGACAGTATCGAGGAAGTGCAGCACATCGTATTTTCCGCGAACTATCTTGTCATGGGGCTGGGTGATGTCTATCTGGGCGCGCCGGTTGCTACACCTGTGGACCCGCGTCATCGCCTGGTGACCACGAAGTACAACCCTGCGCGCACCTGGACGCCCGAGAATGCGGTTGGCATAGGCGGGGCCTATTTGTGCATATACGGGATGGAAGGTCCCGGAGGCTATCAGTTTGTGGGCCGCACGGTGCAGATGTGGAACCGTTATCGCCAGACAGCCGATTTCAAGGAAGGAAAACCCTGGCTGCTGCGTTTCTTTGACCAGATCCGTTTCTATCCGGTTAGCGAAAGCGAACTGCTTGAGCTGCGCAAGGATTTCATTACCGGACACTTCAAGCTGAAGATCGAGGAGACAACATTCAGTTTGAAACAGTACAACGCTTTCCTGAAAGAAAATGCCGCATCCATCGGCGCTTTCAAAGCAAAGCAGCAGGCGGCGTTTGAAGCCGAGCGTGAACGCTGGAAGGCCGAAGGCAAGGCTGAGTACGTGAGCGAGGTTACACTTGAGGAAGCGGATGCGCAGAGCGAACTGGATTTGCCCTCTGGTTCCCAGGTTGTCAGTGCGCATGTAACCGGCACGGTATGGAAACTGCTCGTCAAGGAAGGGCAGCGTGTCGAAATGGGAAATCCAGTGGTAGTGGTGGAATCCATGAAAATGGAATTCTCCGTGGAGGCGCCGGTCAGCGGTACGGTGCGACAGCTATTCTGCAAGGAGGGGAGCCATATATCCGCCGGGCAGATGTTGCTTGTCGTTCAGGAGGAGTGAATATGAGCAAGCTTGGCCCCCTGGGCGATATCCCCTCCCTGCTGCAACGCTATGCCACTGGCGAGCTGAATCCTACCGGGGTGATGGAGGCGGTGCATGCGCTGATCCAGGACGATCCCGACAATGTTTGGATACACAAGCTGCCACTGGAATCACTGCGGCAATATGCCCGGAAGGTGGAAGAAAAAGGGATGGCTGCACTGCCTTTATACGGCATTCCCTTCGCTATCAAGGACAATATCGACCTTGCCGGTGTTCCAACTACAGCGGCTTGCCCGGCGTTTACTTATACACCGCAACGCAGCGCAACCGTGGTACAGAGACTGATCGACGCGGGTGCGATTCCCATCGGCAAGGCCAATCTCGATCAGTTCGCTACCGGGTTGAACGGTACCCGCTCTCCCTATGGTGTCTGTCGCAACGCCTTCAATCCCGAATACATCTCCGGCGGATCAAGCTCGGGTTCAGCAGTGGCTCTAGCGAAGGGCTGGGTATGTTTCAGCCTGGGAACCGATACTGCGGGCTCCGGCAGGGTGCCCGCTGCCTTCAATAATCTCATCGGGTATAAACCCACCAGGGGCTGGCTTTCCACGCACGGTGTCGTACCCGCCTGCCGCTCGCTGGATTGCGTGTCCATCTTTGCCTTTACCGTTGCCGATGCGGAGCGAGTCCTCGAAGCAGCTGTCAGCTATGATGAGGAAGACATTTATTCCCGCCAGAGAGGGAACAGCGATGATCTTCCCTCGCAAACCCTTCGACAGCGTTTCCGTTTTGGTATACCGCACCGGCAGCAACTGCAATTCTTCGGCAATTCGGAGAGTGCCAGGTTATTCGCGGAAGCGATAACGCAACTGCAAGCATTGGGCGGTGAGGTCATCGAGATCGATTTTTCGCCCTTTCTGGAAGTAGCACACCTGCTTTATGGGGGGCCATGGGTAGCCGAGCGTTATGCCGCCATTCAGCAATTTTTTGATCTGCATAGCGATGAGGTAATTTCGCCGGTACGAGAGATCATTGCCGGCGCACACCGATTCTCGGCGGCAGATGCCTACAACGGCTCGTATCGCTTGCATAAACTTAAGCGCCAGGCTGACCGTACCTGGTCTGAAGTGGACTGGCTGCTGACGCCCACCGCCGGGACCATTTATCGCATCGAGGAAATGCTGGCGGATCCAATTCGCTTGAACACGAATCTGGGCTACTACACCAACTACATGAACCTGCTCGACTATTCGGCAGTGGCGGTGCCTGCCGGATTTCAGAATGACGGATTGCCGTTTGGCGTAACCCTGGTGACTCCAGCCCATCAGGATGTCTCGCTGTTGCATCTTGCCGCACGTCTGCAACAGGCCTATTCGCTGCCCCTGGGGGTTACCGGTATTCCACTGCGAGAAGAGGTTTCGCCAGAAATGGCTTCTTTTCAGAGGCCAGCACCGCCGGAGCAACCAGTCCTCGTGCGTGTAGCGGTGTGCGGCGCGCATCTGTCCGGTCTGCCGTTGAATCCTCAATTGACTAGCCGCAACGGACGCCTGGTAGCAAATACCACAACTTCCCCCGACTACAAACTCTATGCGCTTCCGGGAACACCGCCGCTTCGCCCCGGATTGGTGCGAGTGGATAAGAACGAGCGAGGGTTCGCGATCGAAGTGGAGGTGTGGGAACTGCCAGCAAGCGAATTTGGCAGTTTTGTGGCAGGCATACCTGCTCCCTTGGGGATCGGCACCATTACCCTTGCGGGCGGCGAACCCGTACAGAGTTTCCTATGCGAGGGCTACGCGGTAGCGGATGCGAAGGATATTAGCTCGTTTGGCGGTTGGAGGAGCTACTTGCAACGATTTGGCACCTCAATGAATGCAGGTAATTAAACCAAAGATCCTGCTTCAGCTAACCCGGATATTTCTTAAAGACAAGGTAGGCGCAGCGTGTAGAACCCGTAGAATCAAGTTTCTGACAAAATTTTGAGGGGATTGGGCGGATGTCAAAGTGTTACCGCCAATCAGATCCAAGGGGGCGGAAGCCGAATTATCAAAGCCGATTTCAGGGGGGTCCCCATAACCTCTCACTCTAGCTGATGCTCTTGCGTTCAGCGGACCAGCGATCGGTCTTATCGTGTGACAGTACTGTGCTTAAAGCAATGGAAGTAAGAACGCAAAGCTCAAGCACATGCCGGCAGAATCAATATGGGGTAGTGCGCAGCGTTGGGAGATATCGACCAAAGACGGCAGATCGTTCAGAACGTGTAAGGACATTGAGGTCAACTAGAGCTGAGAAAACACTCGTGAAGTTGAAAAGCAGCCGCGAGTTTGTAGGGCAAAACACTGCTAAGATGCCGCTTGTATTTACGCTGTCATGAAGGCTTAGTCATCAATGCAATCACTTTGACGCCTGGTTGAGTCCTTGCCGCCTTAAGAAACCTTTCCACTTCGACCGCTACCGAGATAACCTCTACTCATGATACATACACTGTTTCCGTTCAAGATGGTTAGCAAAAGTAGATGGATCAACTACAAATAGATACCGTGGGGAGAATTAATCGCAATTTATGGAGATTTCTACATGTTGTTTCTAAAATTGATTAAAGGCTTTTCTTTCCAAATCCTGGCCTTATTATGCGTTGCAATTTTTATTGCTGGCTGTGACAAAGGGGAGGCACCAGTTACTCCCCATAAACTTTCAGAACTAAAGGTAGGGTATATACCCATTGCGGACGCAGCTCAACTTTATGTGGCTAAGGATATGGATTTATTTCGTAAGCATGGCATAGAAGTAAAACCTATCGCTTTTGCCGGCGGCGCAAAAATAATCCAGGCGCTCTCTGCAGGAGAACTCGATGTAGGTTTTACCGGTACGGTTCCGTTAATTCAAGCAAATTCACGCGGCCTACAAATTAGAGCCATTACGGGTGGTTCTATTCAAAGCGAAAAAAACCCGTACCAAGCTATAGCTGTATCGGCAAAATCCGAAATAGTTACGCCACAGCAATTAATTGGAGCAACTATTGGAGTTAATGTATTTAAAAGCATTGATCACGCCTTCGCTCTTGCGTGGCTCGAAAAACACGATGTGGAAGGGAGATTAGTCAAGTTTGTAGAGATTCCATTTCCACAAATGGAGGCAGCCCTCAGTTCGAAGCAAATTCAGGCCGCTTCCATGATTGAACCTTATTTGACCCTAGCAAAAAGCAGGCGTGATGTTCGGATTTTAGGATACCACATCGTAGATGTGAAGCCTAACTTTGAAATGACAACGTATGCAGTAACATTAGACAAATTAAACTTAAATCGCAAAGAATTTAAAGCCTTTCAAGCAGCGGTAAACGAAGCAACAGACTTAATTAATAACGGTAACGTAAATTTAGTGAAAGTTATATCTGAGAACGTAAACCTGGATGAAAATACAGTCAGTCAAATGGCGATCCCAAATTTTGGCAACAAGCCCACCGTGGCTAATCTTAAGTTTGTATCAGATATGATGATGAAGTTAGGATTTATTGAAACAGCTCCCAACGTTGAAGAGCTGATTTTGACGCTGGATTAGGTTTGCATGAGTGATGTTTTACTTCACCTTAATGATATATCCCATAGCTTCGGGGGCGCGCATCTTACAGTCAATAATCTTCAATTATCGGTGGATGAAGGTGAGATTGTCGCTTTTGTAGGCCCTTCAGGGTGTGGCAAAACGACACTCTTGAAAATAATAAGCGGTCTTATCACTCCTGATCGGGGAGAGGTGTTATATCGGGGGAAACGCGTTACAGAAATTTTGCCCTCAGCAGCGTTTGTCTTTCAGGATTACTCCAGCTCACTCTTGCCCTGGAGGAATGTATGGTCAAACGTCAGACTAGGGTTAGAACATCAAAATCATACTTGCCCGGATCGAGAGCAAATCGTTGCGGACATGTTGGAACTCATGCATTTGACACATGCGAAATCGCTGATGCCCCATGAGCTATCCGGCGGGATGAAGCAGCGTGTAGCAATCGCTCGGGCACTTGCCATTAGCCCAGATATATTACTTATGGACGAGCCCTTCGGTTCCCTTGACGAGATGTCGAGGGCAAGATTGCAGGACGAGGTTTTGGCTATTCATAACAATTCGCAACCAAAAAAAACTATTTTAACTGTCACCCATGATATAGATGAAGCAGTATATATGAGCCATCGTATCATTATATTATCACCTCGAACGTCTAATATCATAAAAGAAATTAATAACGATCTCGATTGGCCGCGAAATCAAATAGGCACACGCCTCAGCCATCGCTTTTCAGTCCTTCGATCGGAAATATACAAGATTATGAGCCCCGAGGTAGATAGATGAAACTATCCTACCCCGGCCTTTTAACGGTATTTTTTTTCTGCTTGGCTTGGGAATTAGTATCGTATTCCGGTTTTGTGAAACCGGATATTTATCTTCCCCCTTTCAGCGTTGTTATGACAATAACAGTCCAGTCCATCTGGTCCGGTGGGCTGTTTCATCATATTGCCGTTACTCTATACCGCGCAATAATGGGGCTGTTCATTGCGATATGCGTTGCGGTCCCTCTCGGAATCATGATGGGACATTATCGAAAAATACATGATGCCGGAAAGTTAATGGTTGAGTTGCTCCGCCCAATGCCACCAATTGCCCTGATCCCCGTCGGCATCATATTTTTAGGTCTTTATGACCAGATGAAGATTTCCATTATTGCTTTTGGCTGCTTCTGGCCTATTCTGGTGAATACCGTTACCGGAGTTCAGCAGATAAATAAGGATATGCTGGATGTTGCTAAAGTGTTCCGTTTGAGCCGGGGGAAAATATTGTATGAAATTGTTTTCAGAAGTTCTTTGCCTTACATTCTAGCGGGCATCCGCGTTGCGTTATCAATAGCCCTTATTGTCAGTGTGGCGGTTGACATGTTAGTTGGCTCGGACGGAATCGGCTTTTTTATTATAGATTCTGAGCGAAGCTTTAAATTTGGGGAGATGTATGCTGGGCTAATTTCTCTAGCTGTCGTTGGATTTATAGTCAATCACTGTCTTGAATTACTCTCTGCGAGAATAAATAAAACGTAAGGAAGAGGCATGAAGGAGTGGTGGAAGAATTATAAGGGAGTGATACTTCCTTTAATAGGAACTGGTTTACTTGTGGCCGGTTGGCCGCTTTATTTCGCTATCGAGAACATTATTTCGGATGAGGCAATAAAATGGGTAAGCAAGGTTGATAATAACGGCATCAGTAATGGCTTTAAGTTCTATTTTGCTTTGCTAAGCTCCTTAATTGGAAGTGCGGGAATTATAAGTATATTTTTTGGTATATATTTTTTTTGGACGCAGCGGCCGATCGAAAAAAAAGCAGAGAGCTTATTGGAGAAATCTGGAGGCACGTTAGAAGTTGCAAAAGCCTTGCTAGGTCCCATAGCAAATCAGAACTTCGTTATAGGTTCTCCTAAAGGTAACGAGATGATGGATGTGATTTTTAAAGATTATTATGACGACCCCCAGACGCTAAATATTAGCTTTATGGGGACGGCATATGGCGCATTTAGCCTTAACCCAGAGGATAGCGACTATGGTTTCCTCCATGCGTTAAAGCAGCATATTAGAAACTGTGAGGGGGAAACCGATACGGCATTAGGGAAAATTAAGTTTGTTTGTGGTAATAAGCCACTCTATTCCCTATCGGCAAAATATTTATGTCTAGAACTTTTAAGCGAAATAAAGAAACACGCCCAACAACAGATAGAGGAATTGAGCGTTGCATATCCTTATGAGGATTGTATACCCGCGACACTTATTATTAGCGGTGGAAGTGGACCAAGAGCACTTATTGCGCCCTCGATAGGTCAAGAGGATAAAGATTTTTTGGCAAAGTATTACTCTATCGGTTTTATTATTAAAGATATTAAAGGTTCAAAAGCAAGCAATGTAATAAAGCGCTTGCGAAATCCCTTTGAGACCCATATGAAAAATACACCGGAAGAGTGGGTACTAGATCGTCATGCTCAAGCGATTGAAATATCTAATCTTCATAGAATTAAATTTGTCAAGTGTGTAAGTGATGCCATTGCTGGCAATAACATGGGTGAATTAGGTGAATTCGAGCATTCTTTTTTCAGAAAGCTTTTTAAACCTGAATTCGACAACAATGCCGTCATCGTCACGGAACCGTTTCACATTCCATTTAACCAAATCGAAAGCGCATCAAAATTCATAGCCTGTTGTATTAAGGAAATAGAGAAAGAGACGTTAATAAATAAAGGCAGTTAAACCGGTAAGGAATTGTAGGCTAAATTTGAACATGTCATTTGAAGCGAAACTGTTGGCTCTCATCGATGAGTTGCCCATGATTCAGCACCCCTGGTTCAAGGGAATTATTGGGCACCAATTTTCTAAGCAGCAGATAGTGGCAGGAGAGCTTCAGCATTATTTGCGTGTACGTCGGAACGCTGAGATATTTGGCTCAGTTGTGATCAACGCATCCAAGGAAGGGGACTACGAAGCATTGGAGGTGGCTCGGGAAAATTACAAGGACGAAATGTTGGGTTTAAAGACACACGCCGATCTAATGTTTCAGTTTCTGGAAGAATTGGGTTACGACAAAAATGTTGCTGATGGGGTTGAGCCTATGCCTGGAACGATGGCAGGCATTGAGATGCTCACCAATGGCGCGAGCAACATGACTGGAATTGAAGGCATTGCAATGCTCTCTTTGCCGGAATACCAAAATGGGGGAGCAAGCGGAGTCGCTGCACAAGTATATAGCGCACTAACAAAATATTACGGTTTTTCAAAATATGCTGCTGAAACTTTCCAAGTCCATGCTGGTGATGATGTAGCACATGGCGCGACCCAAGTTGCCTTACTCACGCGACGAGTGGCCGAGAAGCCCGAGCTTCAAGAAAAAATATTACGTGCAGCTAAATTTGGCATAAATGCTTTTAATTTTGAATGGGATGGTCATTATCAAGCAGCTACCAAGTGCCGATATTTTTGGGCAGGACCTGGATCTTTAGAGCCGGAGTCCAACAACCCTAGGCTGTTCACAATCGCCGAAATGGACTATGAACGGTGATCTGTTTCCTAGATCACTGCCCTACAATCTTCCGCATAATCCGCATCAAAATGCCGACGCCCAATTAAATTGGATAAATTCGGTTGACCGCTTATTTCTTGCGAACGCGAATCCACATCTTGCTAAAGTTATGGATGCCGAGAAGGTAAGCAACAAGTTTCGCGGTGCTTACAACTGGTGTTAACAACATCACAATGGTGCGCGAGGTCAACGTCGTTTAGTTATGTTTTCTGGTTTCAGAGGTGTATCAGTTTTGAAACGAGAGATAACCAAGCAGGCAGCGTGCCTGATCGATCATATTAGCAACAATTCGCCTGAAGAACATGTTTTTGGCATTGGCGTAAATGATCGTTTTTTTGTTGGGATGGGCGTCACTTCACAACTTGTGCCAGACAAGGGAGAGGGAGACGCATGGCGGCGGATCGGCGAATATTTGTACCAAAATCAGGACCATTGGGTCGCCGGGTATATTGGGTACGACATATTAAGTAAAGCCGCTGCATTCAACCACGATGCTATCCCATCCATACATCTTGTTAGTCCAGATTCCGTATATGAAGTGAGTAAGGAAAATATATCACCCTTACTGACAGGGAGCCTGACGCCCATAGCTCAATCTTCGCTTAATTCCAGACATTTCAGACTGAAGAGCCTTGTGTCGTTAGTAGATTTTGACACGGATTTAGATGGTGAATATCTGACATGCATAGACAAAGCATATAAATGGGTAGGGGAATGTAAGGAGCAAAAGCGTCGAATGACGGTATCTCGGCGAATCGATTTTGATGTTCCATTTGATTTGAAGCAGTCAGTAATTCCGTTTTCTGGTGAACCAGAATCGAGCGTGCCTTGTTATTGGCGATCCGGTCACATTGAGTTTGGAGGGGTAAGTCCTGAGCGGACTTTATATAAAGAAGCTGGATCAAACACGTATCATTGCCAGAAAGTTTCGGGGACATTTGTAAGGGATGAAGATTCTGATAGGGACCGGGCTCTCTGGCAGCATTTTTTAACTAATAAAAAAAATAATGATGAGCACGATATTTCAACCGCTGACTTGATTAATAGCGCACAGATGCTCGGGACTATCTCTAAAAGACATAAAGAGATACTTGATATGCCTAATATCCGGCACTTTCGTACTACCTTTGATTTAACTCCACATGAAAATAAGAAGGTGGTCGACGTGTGCCGCGAGCTTTATCCCAGGGGCGTTCAGCCGGTAGAGGATGGATTGAAGAAAATATTTCAATTCGAATCAAAAAGCAGGGGACCGTATTACGGGATGTTTTTTGTTCAAACCCCTTCGGGCACAGTTATAGGCGTCCATATAATTCGAATGTTATTCCGGGACGTAAAACTTGATAGGTATTATGCTAGTTGTGGTTCTTGCATTACCAGGAATTCCGATTTGATGGAGGAATATGAAGAGACCAGATTAAAACTTAGCAGTATTGTGGCTCGTTTGTAGACGCTGTTCGTTGCCATTTTCCTCCAGCGTGATCGCGACCTTTGCTGCCAATACGCGGCGCAACGCCCAATCCACAACCGCAGGGTGATAGACGAATCCTATCTCGTTATTCAACCAAATATTCTCTTCCAACTTAATAGAACAACAACGATAAAAAGGAACATCAGTGCCTGAGGCCAGTACCTGGCTGCATAATCTTTCCAGTCCGTCCCGACTTTGATCGGTATCTGTAGCTTGAACTCGGTACCAGCGGGACGTTTACCATCGAGATAGAGCGCGTACTGTCCAACCGAATCAAACTTGAATGCCTGAGTGAGAGTACCGGATGCATACGCCTGCGGTGGGGTTGACAACAATTCCTGCTCCCCATTTTTGTCCGACAGTTTGACCAACCGAAGCGCCAGGGGAACATGACGGGCAGATTCAGGATAAAGCAGATCCAGCGTTACATTGAGTGTGCCCGGGCTTGGCACTTTGCCGCAGAGGACGGGAACGGCCTTGGCGCTGGTTGTAGTAGCCCCCAATTGAACCGGACACAGATGCACTGATGACAGGAGATAGGCATATGCCTGGTGCTATGCATAGTGCTTCGGGTTTTGAACGTATTGAAGTAGTAACCGGTGTTGAGC